>VBAU01000285.1 GCA_005883855.1 Bacteroidota bacterium | reverse complement strand
CATTGACGGCTTTAATATCCCTGTACTTGAAGTAGACGGTTACGAAGCGGATGACGTGATAGGAACCCTCTGCAAGAAAGCTGAGAAAGCCGGGTTTGAAGTTTTCATGGTAACACCCGACAAAGATTACGGTCAATTAGTCTCTGACAATATAAAAATTTATAGACCGGGATACCAGGGAGGTGATCCTGAAATACTCGGCCCGAAAGAGATATGCGACAAATGGTGTATTCAATCGGTCGAGCAGGTGATAGATATATTAGGACTCATGGGCGACGCAGTCGATAACATCCCCGGAATACCAGGAGTGGGCCAAAAAACTGCGTGCAAATTGTTATCTGAATATGGTACACTCGAAAATGTTTTAGATAACGCGGACAAAATAAAGGGTGCATTAGGTGAGAAAATAAAAGCTGGAAAAGAGGAGGCTTTGCTTTCAAAAAAACTAGCTACGATCATTACAAGTGTGCCGGTGGAATTCCATGAGGAGAACTTCCGACTAAAGGAATGGAACAAGGAGAAATTAAAAGATGTTTTTACCGAACTGGAATTTAAATTTCTCGGCAAGAGACTCCTGGGCGATGAGTTTAGCTTCGTCACTGCACCACAAGGAGTACAAACCGATCTGTTTGGAAATGTAGTTCAGCCCGTGAAAGCACGAGGAGCAAAGGCCGAAGAAGCGGTTGAAGAAGTAATTGAAGAAATTTCGGATGCAGTTTTAAAAGTTGACAAGAACATTCATAATTGCCCTCATGATTACAAGGCCATTGAAGGCGACGAAGCAATAAAGGCTTTTGTCAAAGAGCTGACCCACTACCAAGAAATTTGCTTTGATACGGAAACCACCGGGATTGATGCAAACGATGCCGAGCTCGTCGGCTTTAGCTTTTCTGTAAAACCTTGTGAAGGTTATTTTATTCCGTGTCCTTCTGATCAAACGAGGACCAAAGAGATCCTGTCGCACTTCTGCACATTATTTAACGACGAGAAAAGAATTTGGGTTGGACAGAACTTGAAATATGATCTGCTGATTTTAAAATGGTACGGCATCGAGTTGAAAGGGCAAATTTTTGATACGATGCTTGCCCATTATGTGATCGAACCCGAAGGCAGGCGCGGCATGGATGATATGAGCGCAAAATATCTGGGGTACGAACCCGTGGCTATTGACGCATTAATCGGAAAAAAAGGAAGGGTGCAAGGTACCATGCGCGATGTCGAATTGGAGAAAATAAAGGAATACGCTGTTGAAGACGCTGATATCACGCTGCAACTAAAAAACGCATTTGTTCCGCTGCTAAAAAAACATGAAGTAGAAAAAGTCTTTAGCGAGGTGGAAAATCCTCTTGTAAAGGTCTTAACTGACATGGAATATGAAGGTGTGAGAATAGATGTTGATTTCTTGAATGAATACTCTAAAGAATTAGATAGAGAAGCCAGGAAAAGTGAAGAAGCCGTATATCAACAGGCGGGCGTAAGATTTAATTTGTCATCTCCCAGGCAGTTGGGAGAAGTATTATTTGAAAAGCTTGGTCTTGACCCGAAAGCAAAAAAAACTAAGACGGGGCAATATGCGACAGGTGAAGATGTCTTAATGAAACTAGCGCAAAAAAATCAGATCTTCACGGACATCCTTGCCTACAGGGAATACACAAAGTTGAAATCGACTTATGTGGATTCATTGCCTCAGCTGATCAATCGCAAAACCGGCCGCGTACATACCACGTACGGGCAAGCCGTAGCAGTGACCGGTCGATTGGCAAGTAACAATCCAAATCTTCAAAACATCCCGATCAGGACGGACAGGGGCAAAGAAATTCGAAGGGCATTTATCCCGAGAGACAAAGACCATATTTTACTGAGCGCCGATTATTCGCAAATTGAATTACGTATAGTCGCTGCCATCAGCGGTGACCCCAATATGTGCGATTCATTCCGACAAAATAAGGATATACATACAGCAACAGCAGCGAAGGTGTATAATGTGGACGAAAAAGACGTAACAAAAGAAATGCGTTACAAGGCCAAGAGCGTAAACTTCGGTATTATTTATGGGCAGGGTGCGTTTGGACTCGCAGATAATCTCGGTATTTCCAGAACGGAAGCAAAGGCGATTATTGATAACTATAAAAAAGAATTTCACGGCATCACGAAGTTTATGGATGATACCATCAACTTTGCGCGTGAACATGGGTACGTGCAAACGCTGATGGGAAGACGAAGGTGGCTACGCGATATCAACTCTGCAAATTTTACCGTGAGAGGTTTTGCCGAGAGAAATGCGATCAATTCCCCGATCCAGGGAACAGCAGCTGATATGATAAAGTTGGCAATGATAAAACTTCACAAGGAACTGGTAAACGGGAAATTTAAATCAAAAATGATCTTGCAAGTACACGACGAATTAGTTTTTGACGCGCTAAAGGAAGAAGCAGAAGAAATCAAACCGCTGATCCTGGAATGCATGCAAACGGCGATGGCGTTGCCTTATGAAGTACCGGTAATCGCTGAGGTTGGCGCCGGTGAAAATTGGTTGGAGGCACATTAGCCGCATGTTATATTATTTTACTGATCCATCCTTCTTATTTCAGCATAGCCTTTGTAAATTTATCTGGGACATCCTGCATTAAGGGAATCTTAACCTCGTTCAAAATTTCTTAGAAGCATAAAACAGAAAACTTATGTTAGCCAGTGATTCTGGTTTTATCCGAAAAGATGTTTCCGAAATAGAAGACGAGCTCAAAAAGAGCAACGAGAGATATAATTATGTGACCAAAGCGACCTCCGACGCCATCTGGGATTGGGACATTCAAACCGATACGATTTATCGCAGTGAAAGTTTCAAGTCATTGTTCGGCCATGAGAACATGCGCTCTACTATTCAATTTAGGTTAGATCACATTCATCCGGAAGATAGAGAAAGAGTTCAGGACACCCTGAAGACCGCGCTGGAAACTAACACGGAGCGGTGGCAGGGAGAATATCGTTTCGAATGCGCGGACGGGAATTATAAAACAGTACTCGATAAAGGATTTATCATAAGAGATGAGAAAGCAACCGCCGTGCGAATGATTGGTGCGATGCAGGATGTCACGGAACAACGTCAGTTGCAGCTGCAGTTGAAAAACGAGGAGCAAAGAAAGAAAACGGAGATTATGAAAGCTATTATCGATGCTCAGGAAAGAGAGAGATATGAGATATCACATGAGCTCCATGACAACGTGAGCCAGATATTAACTACCTGTAAACTTTTGTTGGAAGCCGCATTAACTCAACCTGGTGAAAATAAATACCTGGAGCAGTCAAAACAAAATATCCAAAGAGCAATTGATGAAATCAGAAGTATCAGCCACCGACTCAATCCGGCAACTCTCCGATATATCGGACTCCATGGCGCTATTGAAGACCTCGCGACGAATATTAATAACGCGGGAAAGATCCATGTTTCATTTTCTTCATCATTAAATGCCGATAAAAAAATCAATGAGGATGTGGAACTGGCAGTGTTTAGAATTATCCAGGAACAAGTAACCAATGTTCTTAAACATTCCGATGCTCATTCGGTATCAATTAGCTTGTCCGAGGTAGCAGGCAAATTGAGCCTCACTATTTCCGATGACGGCAAGGGACATGATTTACAAATAAAAAAACATGGACTAGGGCTCAAGAACATTTTTAATCGCGCCGAATTCTATAAAGGCACGGCCGAAATCAATTCTAAGCCCGGCAAAGGATTTAACCTCCACGTCGAAATTCCACTTACTTAGAAATTTTTGGAAATTATTGTTGAGGAACGCTGTGTAAAGCAATTCTGTTCCCTTCTGTATCTATGATCACAGCCATATATCCGTATTCCGGCGAGATCTGTGTTTTAGGGACAAGAATTTTTCCCCCGGCAGCTTCGACTTTATCAAGGACGTTTTGTACGTCAGGATTACCATTCAAATAGAGCAAAGGTCCGTCAGTTGGAGATGGCTTATAAAATTCCTTGTTGTGGCACAATGCACCTCCAATACCGGACATTGGATCTTCAACGGGAAACATTCGCATCTTTAAATTTTGCAGATCCAATGGCACGAGCGTGATGCCAAAGATTGTTTCATAAAATTTTTGGGCCCGATCCAGGTCATGGGTAGGTATCTCGAACCAACTGATTGCATTTTTGAAAGTCATAAGCCAAGTTTTGTATGAAAGAATTGCTAGATCTTTTTACGCCTGTACTCAAGGTCATATTCAGTTATCCACGTCAATCCATTGTCTTTGGATATCTCCCCGTGCTGCCTCACTTTCTCCCGACCCAGGTCATAGAATGTGAGCCTGCGTACTGCTAAGGTATCTTGATTCAATTGAAATGGCTTCGTGAGAAAGATCATTTTCTGATTTTCATAATGGCCGTCCAGGAATTCCGTTGTGCCGCCGACATTGTCAACCCACGTCTGCTGCCACTGCCTGGTAACACTGTTGTAGGTGTTGAAGCTCTTGCCCGCATAATGCTGGCCGTTCACCATGTTAGCGCTGGTCCAGTTTTCAAGAATTATGCAACTATCCAGGATCAACTCAATTTTACTGTCACCGGCCTTCTTGCCATTTTTTGCAAACACCTCCCAATCACCAATCCAAAAATCAAATTGCCGATAAACCGGATCTGATGTGCAGGGCGTTTTTTGCGCGTGAGAACAAATTGAACTGGCCAGCATCAAAAACAGAAGAAGTCGTGGTGTCATGTTTTTTGAAGACATCAAAACAGTGTGAGCCGCTGAATCATCCATCACGCATTTAAGCCACACAAAACAAAAATCCCGGGATTTCCCGGGATTCCTACGTGTACATAAGGGCATTAAAAACTATCTCCTTCCTCCGCCTCCACCTTGCCGGCGCTGACGCAAAGAGGGTTCAATCTGATCTTTCCATGTCTTAAACTGATCCTGGGTCAATATGCCCTGGAGTTTTTTATCTCTTTCATCCATGAGAGGCTGCGCTTTTTCGCGCATTGCCTGGAAGTCGGGCTGGCCGCCGCCGCTCATCATTTCATCTCTGATTTTATCTGTGCCTCTGTAAAAGTTTGCAAAAACAGAATCCGCTTCGGCAAGTTTTGCCTTGTCAAGTTTGAAAGCGCTATCTAACTTTTGTTGTATGATCTGTACTCTTTCCTCAACAGTGCGCCGCTGATAGCCTCCCTGTGCATTAGCCCCGATAGTGCCAAAAACAAGGAAAAGGATCATCCATGTGATCTTTGTTTTCATAATGATTGATTTTTTTGAGATTGATGAAAATTGTTACTGCGTTTACTTCTATTTTTCAGGTGGACGTTTCTTTCTCATCCAGGGGCCCCGGTTGATCATTTGGTGTACGAGGGAATCGAATTTTGGTAGCTGGCTGCTATCGCATATTGCTCTTACTTTTTGAAAGTGATGAAAGTTAATCAGTTCCCACTCCTTTTGCTTTTGCCCAATCCTATTAGCCAATTCCACTGCAGCCGAATCGTTCATTTGTGGACTTTTTAAAAGTTTATAAAGGCTATCTTTTAATTTTTTCATGTCATCCATCACTGGTTTTATCGCCTCTTTATGCTGGTCCCGCAACTGCTGAAATTTTGCTGCTTGATCCGCACTAAGGCCCAGTTCCTTTTGTACAAAATCAGAAACTCGTGGCGGCATCCTGCCTCCCTCGTCTTTATGCCTGAACACAAAAAAATAAAGCATAAGTCCCAGGTTGGCTATCAATAAAATTGCTACCAGCAGAACCAAAAATCTATTTTGTGTGAATTGTCTCATTGCTGATCGACCGTCGCGTCGTAAATGGCGTTCGTTGATAAATTATATTCGCTGGCAAAAACTTGCTCTTCATCCTGGGTATTTTTTACCGACTCAGAACGAGATTCATAGAAAACAGCAGCATTGATGATTATCGCAATCGTGACACCAGCGACAGCTATCGCCGGTCTACTGATAAAAGCGAAGGCCTGGCTCCAAAAGTTCGTTTCTTCCTTTTGCAACCGAGCCTGAACGCGCGTGAACAAGAATGGGTTGGCGGATGCCCTTTGAATTCCCTCAAAACTGTCCAGGGTTTTATCAACTTCTTCCGGTATGTGCCGCTTATCCTTCATTGTTATATTTTGACGTTAGCTGATAACAAAACTTGCGATATCACGTGTTTTCGTAGTACTTCTCGAGCCATTTTCTAAGGTTAGTCTTGGCCCTGTGCATCAGGGACTCCACAGAAGATAATGATGTCTTCATTACCTCGCTGATTTCACGGTAGCTCAGACCCTCCATTTTATGAAGAGTGAAAGCTATTTTCTGATTTTCAGGGAGCTGGTTAATGGCTTTAAATAGTACAGCCGCTCTTTCTTTATTATCCAATGCTACTCCCGGGTGATGAAAGTCCGGTTTTTCGGCAATGGCTTCGCTGTCTGCTCCAAATAAGCTTTGAAGGTATGCGAATCTCTTTTTCCTTTTTTTTCGTCTTAAATGATCAAGAGCCTTGCTGATGGTGATCCGATAGAGCCAGGTTGAAAATTTCGATTCAGCCTTGAACGTTTTTATGGATTCATACGCCTGCACAAAAGCCTCCTGCGCCACGTCTTCTGCGTCCTCGGCGTTCTGTAATATACCCAGAGCTGTGTTATAGACCATATTCTGCCAGGTCTCAACTACTTCCTTAAAAGCGGCCTCATCGCCCTGCTTTAGCTTCTCAATTAAAATCTGTTCATCCAAGTGCTGAAGGTTAGAGCAAGCGATATTACTTTAAAAATCTCTCCTGGGATAATTATTCGGCCTGTTATTTACTTTTGCTTTCCCGAAATTCTTTAGTTTATAACTTACGGTAAGCATGAAGTATTGACGTAACACCCGGCTCTGAACATCTTCCACATAGGCTTCGGTAACCGTCCTGGTAATGCTGCGATTTTGCTTCAGCAAATCAAATGCGGATAGCTTCACATCCCATTTTTGATCCTTTAACAGTTTTTTACCGACGCTCATATTCCACAACCAAAAACTTTGATCAGGCGTGTTACTTTTATAATTGTAGGATTGATTGCTCAGATCATTCTGAAAATACCAGCCCTTTTTTGACAGTAAGTTGAACTGAACGCCCACCATTTGAGACACCTGGTTGTTTTCTGGTTGATTGGCGATAACATTAAAATTCGCACTATAGGAAAGGTTGAAGTCAACATATTCGCTGACGTTGCTGGCAATCACTGCTCCAACGTTGTAATTATAATTATCGGTAAGAGTTTCCACATTGTCGATGAGCCCCGGTAAGCGACTGTAAGTGACACCCGCATTCAGATTCACATTCGATTTAATAAGTTTCACCGGCTGTCCGTAAGTAAAAAATGAACGGACACTCCAGTACCCGGAAAGATTTACAGGCTGTGTAAGCTGGCTGCCTTTGTACAGTATAACGGACGGCGCAAGAACAGAATCGGTGCGGGCAATAAAGACTGCATTTGATATGTAATCATTCGTTTTTTGAACAAACAGGTTAGCAAAAAAGCTTTGTCCCTTCTGCGTATTTGTAAATGTATAACGTGTAACCAGGCTTCCAGTATATTGCTGTTTGAGGTCCGGATTACCGACACTGATCAAAAGCGGATTGTTTTTGTTGTAAACATTTTGCAATTGACTGACCGAGGGTGGCGTTACGGAGCTTCTCAAAAAAATGTTGAGGCTGCTCCTCGATGAAAGCTTACGCCTAAACTGCAGGTTGGGTAGCAGGTTGCTAAACGATTTGTTTATGCTGGCTACTTGCGGAAATTCCTGGTCGCTGAAGAGCTTTGAGTATTGGTAATTGACGCCAATCGAAAACTGTTTATCCCTGTCTCCCACACGATACGATACGCCGCCATTCTGAGTATTATAATGATTATCGAATTTGTTGGATAGAGTTGTGTCAAATTGAGAATATTTTTGTTCTGCGGCATTATACAAGAAGGTTTCCTGGTCGGCTTGATTTTTTGTGAATGACGGATTATAGTTCAGTTGTAATTGTCCTTTCTTTCCTATCGGTTCAGTGTAGGCCAGGGTGAAGGCGAGCGTTTGACCATTGGTTAGATTATTGGTAAACTGCTGTTGCAATGAGTCAAGCATAGCAGCACCCGATGAGTCATATGATTTGTCGTCACTCGTAACATACACATTGCCATTTTTTCTATTGAGGGTTGTATTGACTCCGAGTGAAAGGGTCCTCCCCCTTTTACGAAATGCATGTCTAAGTAAAATATTGTTGCTGATATTATACCCGGAAGTTGAAGTATTCGTATTGTTCTGTGCGCTACTTGTTGGTATCAACTGGTCGAGAGAATTGATGCCAGCAATCTGGCTTATGCTGTTATTTTTTTGAAAACTCAAGTTAGGCGTAATTAAAATGGAATTGAATGAATCTATTTTATAGTCCAGCCTAAGGTTAATCCTGTTGTTGTAATTTTTGCTTTTGGAAAAGCTGTTCTCGTTGTATACAAAATTGGAATCGTTCACGCTGGTTACACGCTTGGTCAACTGCTGATTTATGTTATTATTGTTATTAAAGAAATAACTTCCCGTTACCGTAATTTTTTTCGCCCATATATCTGAATAATTAATACCGAAAGAATTCGCCGCGCTGATGCCGCCTTGCTGGCCCACCAAAAAATTACCCTGTCCTCCGACGCCGCCGAAATTGCCCCCGCCACCACCGCGATTGCCTCCTTGTCCGCCTCTATTGCTCCCTTGTCCGCCACCGAATCCGCCAAATCCACCGCGATTACCTCCGCTACTAGTTACACCCAGCAGATCTTGGGTAGCAAAGTTTTGTTGATTAATATTATTGGCAAGACCTATAAATGAAATGCGACGATTATTCTTGAAGAAACTTACATTGCCTCCAGCGGAATAGCGATTATCGGTTCCATACCCTGCGTACAATCGGCCAAACTGTCCATTACGCATGTTGGCCTTGGTAATTATGTTCACAGCTTTCACTGTGTTTCCGTCGTCAAAGCCGGTAAACTGTGCCTGGTCGCTTAACCGGTCAAAGACTTGAATTTTGTCAATGATTTCAGCTGGGAGGTTGCGAAGAGCGGCCGTTGCATCATCTCCAAAAAAATCACGACCATCAATAGTTACTTTTCGCACCTGGTCCCCTTGCGCGGTGACGTTTCCTTGCCTGTCAACGGTAACACCGGGCAGTTTCTTCACCATGTCTTCCGCAGTAGCATCGGGATTTACTTTGAACTGGCTGGCATTGTACTGAAGCGTATCGCCCTTTTGTTGCACAGGTGGTGTTTTTGTGACAACCGTCACCTCCCCTAACTGTTTTATTGACCTGGGAATAAACAAGGTTCCAAGATTGATTGCGCTGTCCCCAACTGCAACGAGCTGTTTGAAATCTTCATAACCAATAAAACTGACATTTAAAATGAAGGAATCCCGATTCAGGAAGCGAAATTCAAATCGTCCAGTACTGTCTGAAATGCTATTAAATATTTGTGAAGAATCCTTCAGGCCTGTGAGGCTTAGACTGGCGCCGCGAAGAGGTTTATTCCCATTAAGGTCAAGCAATCTTCCCCTCACGCTCTGTGCGTTTGTTCCGGTGCTTATGATTAGCAAAATGGCAATCAATACCTTAATCCTTCGCATAGATAGAAAATTACTCCTATTGGACGATCTTATCCTTTCAAACCTTCGAAACAAGTACAAAAAATGCTGCCAGAAACTAATTGTTAGCGTGCACAATAGTGGCATTATGTTAGGTGCGAGATTATTTCAAATGCGGTAGCGATTTAATTTTAAAATCGGGTTATCTTGCACCTCCCTAAAAAAGAATGAATGGAATACAGTAAAAATCGTTTCTGTCACAGGCTTGCCTGGTCTTTACGAGTTGATCAATACGGAAAGCGACGGGGCCATCGTTCGTTCGTTGGATGATAAAAGCACCAAATTTGCAGCCAGTCGGATCCACAATTTTTCTCACCTGGAAAGCATCGAAGTATTCACCACGGGTGAAAATGTAAACCTGGCGGAAGTTTTCCAGGCGATGGAAAAAGCCAGCGGATCGTTACCGGATGCTAAGGACGATGGAGCCATAAAGAAGTTCTTTGAAAAAGTTTATCCGGATATTGACTTTGAAAGAGTGTACGGCAGCGACTTGAAAAAAATGATAAAATGGTACGATGCCCTGAAAAAAAATGATGTTGACATTAAGCTGACAGAGCCTGAACCTGAAGAAGACACTCAAGTTGAAGAAGAAGAAAAGAAAGCAGAGCCGGTTAAGAAACCGGAAAGAAGAAAAACCGAAAAGGTCTCCCAGTCTAAGCAGCCTAAGCAAAC
>VBAU01000430.1 GCA_005883855.1 Bacteroidota bacterium | reverse complement strand
GTTAAGGTAATTAGCTCTTGATCTTGCCGGACCAGATTTGAATTCCCCTTCTTCAAAGGAGCGACTTCAAAAAAGAGCTCTTAGGAACACAACTTGGTATGTAATCCACTTTACAGTAAAAATCAAAACTTTGAAGAAAAATCGCATATTTTACCAAAACAGCCGACGACAGCGATCATCTTCATCGACCAATCTAGTTTCAACCATTACTCCATCAATAATGCCAAATTTGACATACCGTAAGCATGGTCGCAAAGCCACTGGCAAGGAGAATCCCCCTGTCATGTCGACGTCTTCTAAACACGTAATTGTACCGAAAAAACACGTTCCTCAGCCCCCCGCCAACAAAAAATCTGCGTCCAAAGCAAAACACGTTCCAGAAGTTGAAGACGCTGAAGATGTCAATGATTCAGAGCCGGAACCCGTCATGGACATATCTAACCAGACTTATTCACTTCATAAGTCTGTCGTAGTCGGAGATACAGTCATCGTTGGCGACACTGATTTTCTCACGCACGAAGAATTTGACTATCGTCAGTTTGAGACATACAACATTCGAAAGCTCAATGATGCCGCTGAGAAAGGCAAATTCACGTTCGAATATCTATCAGGCACGGCAACGATTATGGCAAAAGGTGTACGTATTTGCGACAACATCATTATCGCGGTCGAAGACAATCACGGATGGAAAAAGGTTGAGAAAGGGATTGAGCGATATATGCTTGCCAGCAAGAAGGATATTATCGTCAAATTAGCTGTGCTATATTCGAAGACTGGTGTATCCGATACTGACTCTTCTGATGATGAAAAACGACCTACTAAGAAGGTAGTCGAGTTTGTTTGTTGCTAATTTTAGGGACGAAAATCGCGCACTGATAAACTTCTGAAAGAGAGGCGTGAAGAGGAAAAAGTCAACGTTTTGCATGTTGACGACATCATTAAACGTTACCTCTGTGGTCAGACAGGTTGTCCGAATAAGGATTCATGGTGCTGGGTCATCGACAGCATACATTTAAAGCTGTTACCGAAGCACATGAAGATATGGAGTATGTCTATCAATGCCGGCGATACAACCATTGACGATTGCCCAGAAGACTTGGCAAAGAGTCTAATGCCTTGTAGGCCGACCATGAAGAATCCATTACGCGATCCAGTGCCTAAGGCTACAACGACGCCGTCAACAACTTCTCCATCTTTTCTCCATAATCCGCGTCATTATCCTCCGTATGGGCCTGTTACTCCGCATCCATATTACCACTATGGCCATCCATACCTTCCTCCGACATATCAGCCTCGCCAAGAACGATCTCCGCCATCTCCGCCACGTCGTAGAACCGAGTTACCAACATCATCGCCTATCCGCTTTGAAAACGACATTAACTCCGATAAATTGACTGAATATTTCGACTGGCTAGTAAGAGGCTATCCTGGCAAGACTCAACAGCTTAGGGAGTGTTTGTCGACACTGAAGAGTGAAGATATCGTCTTCGCAATGCTTCACGACATCCCTAGTGAGCTGTGGAAGGAATGGAAGGTTCCGAAAGGACTAATCTTGATGGTGAACGGTCATATGAAGAAGTGGGAACGAGAACAAGCGAGGACACATCATTGAGGGATGCTATAGACATATGTGCAGAGTATTGTAACTCAAAACGGATGTACAATTATATCCTTATGCCTTTTTTCACTTCATCAAATAATCCCTGCTGAACGAAAATGGTTACCAGCCTTATTGGCCATATACATCAGCGCAGCCTCAAGAAACTTCGTGAAGTCATCGTATGTCGCTTGTAACTCATTATTACGCTTCATCCAAGCCTTCATCTCCGCAAAGGCCTCTTCGATCGGGTTCATATCCGGAGAATATGGTGGTAAGAATTCGAGGATAACTTCGGCAGCACGACACATTTGATGAAGCCGCTACAGATTAATCATGTACAAGCATCTCGATATACCTCCGATTGATGGATTGGAGCATTATCCATGATTATAACAGACCGTGGTCCTGGAAATGGATTGCAAAACGGCAGAAGCTTGTTTTCGATGAAATCCTCAAACAATTCCTGCGAAAATGATCCATGTTCAATATCCCAAGTGAGGAAACCATTAACCGTATATGCAGGAAGGATTGACCAACGCTCGCTGCGTTCAAATGGAATGTTTTCGTGAGGTCTGACTCCTTTTGGCGACCAGCCATATTTTCGATGACTCGTACGTTCGTTCGCGGCCGACTCATCGACAAATATGAGTTGATCTGGTCTGTACATCGTCATCTTGTGTACCCATGCAGCTCTGAGTTCTGGATTTCTCTGCGCAGCTCGTAGTTGGATCAGAAGGTCAGAAATAATCGTCAAAATAAAGACAAAAACGTACCAACTTCTTCGACCATTTAACTCGCTTCAACATGCGTTGAATCGTTTGTACATCAAGTACAACACCAAATACTTCCCAGAGATAGTATACCTGTTCGTCGATATACAAAGATGGACGTTCTTCAAGGTATTTGAGAAGGGTCTATTGTTTAACGTTGTTCAGTGCTGTCAGCGATGTCGTTGATACATACGTCTTCAATTTCGGGAGTAATTTTGCGCGGGCGTCCTTGAGGAAGCACCTTTGGAGGTTTTAACGCGTTGAACTGTCTAAGATTCTTCTTGTAGTTGTAAATGGTGCTTGACGACACGTTGATGTTCTTAGAGATCGTTTTCACCTTTTCGTTCAGTGCTATTTTGACTTTTATTGAATCTCGTTTAGCCTGGGGGATGCGTGACGGCATTCTCTACAACATGACACAAAAATTAAGGATTGAATCGACCTGTACGTTGTTCTAGACGTGAAACTAGTCAAATCGCGCGCTGGATCGGTGTCGTCGGCTGTTTTGGTAAAATATGCGATTTTTCTTCAAAGTTTTGATTTTGACTGT
>VBAU01000429.1 GCA_005883855.1 Bacteroidota bacterium | reverse complement strand
GTCCAGGCACCCCTCATCGCGACATCTCTGAATTTTACAACATGATTATAATAAATGAAAGACTTGGCCGTCGTTTTTTCTATGGCCGCCCAAATTTTGCCGCCTATTTCAGGCAATATCATCACTTTGATATAATTGTTTTCCAGTTCAACCACTTTCCAACCTTTTTGGATGGCGGAATTGGTGTAACCATCAAACCTGTAGTAAGGATAAATTCTTCCTACTTCTGGTATCGGGTCAGGATCTGAAAAGGGGTAGGTTTTAAAATTTTTTGTGTACTCTTTGATAGTTGCTTTTTGCTGCGCAGTCGAGATAATGCAAGTGATCAAAAAAATGTTTGCTATGATAAATGATTTATTCATACAGAAGATTTCTTTTTATTAGCGTCTTAATACCAGGCAATCGTGTTCCGTTTTTACAAGTGAAAACACAATGCTAAATCAATTTCTTTATTGCTCAGCTGGAAATTACGGGCAAATAAAATTAATTCATTATGCAAACGTTTGAAGAAGTATGCAATCGTTTTAGTTTCGGGTTTTATTTTAGCCCGAAAAAACCACTTACCTTGGATAGATAACTGTCAATAAAAACTCCCGGCAACTACTGCCAGTTTAGCGCATTTCAGAAACCTCATTTATGGACTTTCTTATTCTAAAATTGATCAAAAACAAACCAATATTAATTCTTAGCGTTTTCCTTTTTTTATTATTGCCCTTTCCCAGCGATGCTCAACATCCAGACAGTGTAACCATTCTTGATTCGCGGCATTATAGTAACGTGTTTGGTGAGATGAGAAACTATCGCATTTTTTTACCGCCTGGTTATTTCGACAATCCTCAGAAAAAATATCCCGTCATTTATTTTCTGCATGGCTGGTCCCAGCGTTATTTCGGAGACGGCGGTCAGAAGTATGATGAATTTGATAAAGGCAATGACAACAACCGAGATAATATCGCAAATTTTGTTTCTCGCCACGAGGTCATTGTCGTAAAGTCGGACGGATACAACCGGTGGCCGGACGAAAAATATTACTTGCGACCATATAATATTGACCCGGTAGAAACTTATCGACAATTTCCAATATACTATCCCGAACTAATTGACTATATCGATAAACATTACCGTACGATCGCCGATAGGGAACACAGGGCTATCTCGGGCCTTTCGATGGGTGGTTTTATGACTTTTTGGATCGGCGGAAAATATCCGCACTTGTTTTCAGGAGCAGGAAATTTTTGTGGTTCGGCTGAATTCATAGTTGGGCCCAGGGATTTTCCGGTCGAATATCGTAACATAGATATGTACAAAAATTATGCGGGCATGAATCTCCGTCTCAATTATGGCAATAGAGATTTTATTCGCAGCTATCATGAAGACATGAATAGAATTTGGCCCAGCATCATGGATAACTACGAATACAAAATTTATAATGCAGAACATTCTACCTGCGGACTTGGTGAAATGTTCGAATTTTTATTCAACACCTTCAAGAATCCCCCGCGCAGGCCGATGAGATGGGACCATGTTGATGTGTACCCCGAGTTTTCGGTCTGGGGTTATAACGTCAGTTCCGACCGGTATGTTCCCGGCTTTACAATATTGGAGAATGTAGACAAAAGAGGTTTCAAATGTAGTGTGAGGGAATTTCTTCCCGACGGCGAAATACTTCCGTTTGTAAACTTAACCATTATTACTCCCGGACTGTATGAAAAAAACCAAACGTATATCATCCAGGATATTGATATAAAAAAATCAAAAACTTCCACAAAAACGATCCGGAGCGATAACTCGGGAAGGTTGGAGATTTCCCTGAACGGTAGTGTACATGAAATTGGAATCAATAAAAGTAGAGATATAGCCAACCTCTGCATTGATGATGTTGAAATTGGGAACATGAACTGGGCAACAAACGGAAAAGACGTTTCTCTTTCGATAAAAATATTGAACAAGGGATTATCTACTGGAAGAAAGGTAAGCGCAAAATTGTCCGCGACAAGGAAAAGCGCCGCTATTATTCAAAGCCAATCTCAATTTGGAAGCATTGGTGTAAATGAAATAAAAAGTTCTCAATCTCCATTTTCATTTCATGTATCAGCTGATAGCATCGAAATCGAAAAATTCAAATTAACCATACAGGATGAAAATAACAATCAATGGGTAGGCTTCTTTGAAATACCTTTAAAGAAGGATTTGCCCGAAATAAAAGATTTTGAAATAGCGGATGGAAAAATATTTACAGTTGCCAAAGGCGGCGTTGATAGCGAAACTGTTTTATTGGGTCATGGAAATGGTGACGGGATAGCAAATCCTGGCGAATCAATAGTGTTACTGGTAAAGGATCAAAATAAACACTGGCGTACCAGTCTATTTTCTTCAGACCAATTTGTTAATCCGTTTGGGATAAATATTCGGCAGTCCGATGA
>VBAU01000284.1 GCA_005883855.1 Bacteroidota bacterium | reverse complement strand
CCCACATTTTGGTTTCGTAATCCTGGTACATAGTTCCTAACATCAAACGAACGGCAAACTTTCCGAAGTTTTTGTGAGCCGTTGCGGTGATAGTGTGATTGTACCCATTATAGTTTCTGTAGTAGTCATCCAGATAACCACCGGTGGCTGCTGAATAGTAATATGACATGGGGTGATAAATGCTGTATCCGCGCTGGTAATAATGATCATAGCCAAATCGCCCGGCGACCGTCAGCCAATTCCAGGGGTTGACGTCGATGCCCAGGGTGGCAAGATATCGATCCGTTTTATCTTGTCCGTGATTGTTATGAACACTGAAAAGTGGGTTATCGACTTCTGTATTAAAATCTGTTGCCAGTATTCGTGTTTTGTACCCTTTGGCATCCACATAATTTCTCACATCATTATTTGCCGGCCAGTCATAAAGATCCAGTAAATAGCCACCGGCTCCCCTGATCGGCTTGTCGTTAATCGAATAAATGTATTGGAATGCAGGTGACACGCTAACGTATTTGCCGATCTTAGTTGTGTTGGCCAGCCTGACATTGAATTTTGTAAACTCGTTGTTGGGAATTACTCCATTTTCATCATAATAGGAACTTGTAAGTCTGAACCCCGCATTCTTGGTTCCAAAATCTGCCGTCAGATTATGGGTCTGCGTAAAACCAGTGCGAAAGAAATTATTGATGTTGTCATATTTCTTGGTTCCCTCAGGATAAGAAGGTCCAAAATAAGTAGTGCTTCCAACTGAAGTCGGGGGCGTAGTGGTTGCCACACCATTGTTTCCGATCGTGTAATCATTATTGAGGTCTGCATAACGTGTTACAAAAGATGCGCGAAAATTGTTGTCGTATTGAATACTCGTTCGACCGGGCACTGCTTTTTTAGTAGTGATGACGACTGCTCCTGAGCTGGCCTGGCTTCCATATAACGCTGTAGCCTCGGGACCTTTCAAGATTGTTACCGTTTCAATGTCGGCGGGATTTAAATCCGCAATACGATTCGTGTAGTCACTGGTCCGGTTGGCTCGGTCGGAAGCTAGTCCAAGGCTCGTACCACCGTTGGATGTTTCGTTTAAAGTGGAGTTGTCCAGGATCACACCATCCACAATGAATAAAGGTTGGTTGTTTAGCGTTAATGAATTGAATCCTCTCAGCACGAGTTGGGAAGATGCTCCGGCAGCACCGCTGGTCGGAACAATGGATAAACCTGCAACCCTTCCTTGGAGGCTATTCAAAAAATTTACGCGTTGTGTCTGTGCGATTTGATCCCCGGCCACCTTTTGTGCGGAGTAGCCTAATTCCTTGGGATTCCTTTTGATGTCCATTGCCACCACCGTCACTTCAGACATCGTGCTCGCGCTTGTCTTTAGCGACACGGAGATTGAATTTGAATCTCCGATCTTGAACGAAGACTCTTCGTAACCCACATGACTTATCTCAACTGTTTCGCCCTCATTTGCTTTAATGGAAAAAGAGCCTGAGGCATCCGTTTGAGTAAACCGCGTGGTGCCTTTGATGCGGATAGTAGCGCCGGCCAATGTTTGATTGTTATCACCAAACACCTTCCCGGTAACGGTCTTTTCCTGTGCGTCGACCTTTAAGATGCAGAGGAAAATAAAAATTGGTAAAAAGATCAGGCGTAAAAATCTTCTCATAGCAGTTTTTTTTCGTTTTCAAAAAATTAGTGTGTTTGTCGGGCTTGCTGCTTGGCTTTCCACATATGAACCACAGATAGTCGTGACAGGCAGGTGGCAGCGCGCCCAAAATAAAGAAAGTTCCCGCAGAAAACCGCAAAACTTTGTAAAAAATATTGCACGTTCCGGTAGCAAAAAGGCCTCGTTGTTGCGAGGCCCGTAAATTTGGAAGATTCTTTCGCGTTACTTCCCGAAGGTGAACCTGGCTGAAAATCCAATTGCAGCGGGCTCAAAATTGATGTCTGTAACAAGATTCAATTCAGGCTTCCAGTCAAGGGAAATATTAATCGGAATGTTGGCAAATTTATAATCAAGACCAACAACGCCCTGCGCTCCAAAAAATGTGGTATTGACATCCCGATCTTTGTTCACGTCATATTCTTTGCCAAAACCCAGGTATCCGCCTGCCCCGTAAAACCATCGCAGGCCGGGCGTGGTAAAAGGTTTATGTATTTCGGCAAGCGCACCAAACGACGTGATATCATGACCAAATGAAATAAGACCTTCGATTGCCGTCTTGTCATTTAAAAAATGTTTTATCGTAATTGCATTGCTGATAATGGGGGCATTATTACTTAACCTGATACCGATGGCTGTTTTATAGTCTGTGGTTGATGCTGTGGCATTGGTCGATTCCTGTGCAGACAGTTTTGTTAGTGCTCCAATCGCAAAGACGAAAAGAGCGGCGAGAAGAAGTCTTTTCATGGTGAAATTATTTGTTACGTTGTTAACGAAAATGGTGCCATCTAATTTTAAATAAAATGCAAAAAAAGGAAGCAAGCACAAACTTCAAGACGCAATTCGGAGCACAATTCTCAATTGCCTTTTGGCTACTGCCCATCGCCTATTGCTTACTGTTATCCTGTATATTGTGAATTGAGCTAACAGCAATGGGTATCATTATCATCATCTTCATTCTGGGATATGCCGCTATTGCCTTTGAGCACGGTATTCGCGTCAACAAAGCCGCTGTGGCATTGCTGACCGGTGTTATCTGCTGGACTGTTTATATATTTTTAAGTGATTCAAAGGCCCATGTCGTCGATCAACTGACTGCTCAATTCGGTGAACTTTCACAAATTCTTTTCTTTTTAATGGGTGCAATGACCATTGTCGAACTTATAGACGCTCACAATGGTTTTGAGATCATAACCCGCCGTATAAAGACCACAGACAAGCGAACGCTTTTATGGATTGTCGCATTGCTCACCTTTGTCCTTTCCGCAATTCTTAACAATCTCACAACAGCGATCGTGATGATTTCCTTGATACGGAAGTTAATGGGAGACCGAAAAGAAAGAATGATGATGTCCGGAATCATAATAATTGCTGCAAATGCTGGCGGCGCTTGGTCGCCGATCGGTGATGTTACGACAACCATGCTGTGGATCGGGGGACAAGTTACTCCCGGCAAGCTTGTTATTAAGCTAATCCTACCGAGCCTGGTCTCTTTGATCGTATCGCTATTGCTGGCGCAGATCATGACCAAAGGCTCGTTTCAACCTCCGGAAGAGATTGCGCGTGATGCACCTGCTTCAACAAATAAGCTCCAGCAAAAGATCATTCTTTTCACAGGGGTTTGCATTATCCTTTTGGTTCCGATTTTCCAGGCGATAACGGCGCTTCCACCAGTTATGGGGATCCTGATCGGTCTTGCTCTTATTTGGATCGTCACAGAAATTATCCATAGTGATAAGGACGAACAATATCGAAAGCAGTTTACCGTCGCATATGCTCTTCGCAAAATAGATACTCCCAGCATTTTATTTTTCCTTGGGATCTTGTTGGCGATAGCTGCGCTGAACTCAGCGGGACAACTCGTAAAAGCAACGGGGTGGCTGGATGCACATCTAAAAGACGAAAGTGCAATCGCAGTTTCACTGGGAATGGTGTCTTCGATAATAGACAATGTTCCATTGGTTGCGGCCTCGATGGGTATGTATGACATTCGGTTTCCGACGGATCATTACTTCTGGGAATTTTTGGCGTATACTACCGGCACCGGCGGCAGCGCGTTGATCATTGGCTCCGCGGCAGGAGTCGCAGCTATGGGAATCGAGAAAATAAACTTCTTCTGGTATCTGAAAAATATTAGTTGGCTCGCCTTAGCCGGATTTTTCGCGGGAGCCGTTGTTTACATTTTGCAGCATAAGCTTCTATTTCAGTAATGATTTGAGATTTGGATATTTGGATATTTGGAGATTGCTATTTGTCTACGATAGCCATTTCGAAATTCGGATTTCGATCTTACTCATACAGCTCATACTTTGTCTTCGGTCTCCTATCAGCAAGCCATTTAAAATTTCGCAATCGCAATTCTTCTGGTGTTTTCGCGTGCATGGGCCAAAGTATTCCTTTTACCGCGCTTCGGAAAACAACTCGATGTAACTCTCTTTCTTTGCCGGTGGAATCCAATCCAAAATAAATGTCGATGATATCGGAACTGGATTGATTGACCCCCGTGAACGAACTATCTTCATTTTGTATGTAATAAATACACTCGGCAAAACCGCGTGCCCGCACTGAGTCAATCGATCCGTCGGTAAGATATCCGTCCATCCTGGCGGATTTGATCTGGTTAAAAAATTCGGCCTGGACCTTGCTCACGAGCAAACTGTTGTCAAAAACTTTAAACCGGTCCGGTTTTTTATTTTTTGTAAAAAGCAAGATCGTATCTCCCGTTACCTGGTTTTCTTTTGACCAAACCACCGGATCCTTGAACAGGCGAAACACCGAATCTTTGAACGAATAAAAAACGCTATCACAAACAGATTGCACAGAATCGGAGAAAATTCTCACATGATAAAAGGCTTCAAAATAGCGGTCGGTGCTGTCTTTCTGTTTTGTATCAGTTGTCTTTACAGTTTTTGTGCTGTCTTTGCGCACCGAATCCGCGGCGCCGTACAGATCCGAGAGTCGCGCAGAAAATAAGGTGTCGGCAGTGATGTAAATGGAATCCTTTTCCTGCTTCACGATCATCAATGGTTTGTTGAAGGCAAGGATCGATTCTGTTTTATTATTTCGGAAGATCTTTCCTGCAATGATCACTGTTTGCTGAGTACTATCGACGACAATCGCATTTCCTTCAGCCTGCGACATTCCTGTACTGTCGTCGAAGGCAACTCTGTCTGCAATAATTTTTGTCTTGCCATCCTCGATGGTGGGCCTGGATCCAAACTCAGCCTTGCGATTCCTTGTATCGTAATACCCTTCTTTAGTTACAATTGTCCTGTTGGTGCTATCACGAATAAAAGTTTTGGCGATAAATCTCGCTACCTCGGACTCGGTATTGTACAAAAGTGAATCAGCTTTCAGGAAATATGCGGGGTCCTTTAATTCGACATTCTTTTTGAAATAGATATCCTTAAGATCAGTGTAATAGTATCCTTCAAGACTGGTGAGCACGGATTTCTTGTTGATTACCCGTCCACCATTCGTGTAAATTCCAAGCTTCGTGTCTGTGTCATACTCGAGGTTGTCGGTTGTGAGAATCGCTTTACCATCTGTAAGACGCACATTTTTTTGCATGTAGGCAATGCGTTTATCCGTGAGATAACGTAGATAATCAGAATACGCATTAGCCGTGTCGGCATCGTTGATGTGAACATGACCGAATGCTTCGAAAACATGGCTGGAGTTATTGATTACACAGCTATCACAATAAAACAAGGTGTTTCCCTGTTTCAATTTGACGTTGCCGACAAGTATCTGTAATTCGGTGGAATCATTGATCTTTAAAAACTCGAGCTTTTTTGCGCCAGGCAAGATCTCTACTTTTTTTGTGGTGTCTGCTGGTTGTGATCGCGCGGTTTGCGCACAAATGAGAACACAAAAAAAAATGAGAAAGTAAATGAGTTTTGAATTCATCGTTTAGAGCTGCTGGCGACAGTATCCTTTTTAGCAGGCGAAGTTAAATAGTCACCCTTGTCCTTCTTGCCGAACACAGAAACATTAACGTAGCGTTTAGGATGGACTTTGATGTCATCGATCAGTATTTCCATCGCCAGTGCTGTATTGCGGAGATTATCATACAGCTGCCTGTCACTCATCAATAAGCCCAACGTGCCGTTGTTGTGATTGATCTTATAAACAACATCGTTTAGTTGGCTCACAGTTGACTGCAAAGAATCGAGCGTTCGTCCAAGATTGAGTGCTGCGAGATTTTGAGTTGTGGTGTTTACGTTATGCAAGATGGTGTTGATGGTGTCATTGTTATTTTTTAGATTCCCTGTGATCGCGTTCAGGTTGGTTACCGATTTTGCAAGCAGACCGGTTTCAGCATCCAGCAATTGCTTAAGCGAAGCAGACGAGACAAGCAAATTACTGATGATACCCTGGATATTTCCCTTTGTTGTCGGGTCGAAGAGTTTGTTCACCGAAGTCAGTACCGTCGTCAAAGTGTCAATGGCCGTTCGCGCTTTTTCAAGTGTGGGGTTTACCTGCGAGGTAAGATCACCCAAAATGCCACCGGCAAGTTTTGTTTCAATGGTATCTCCATTCTTGAGAAAAACTTTGGAATCACCCAGCTGAACATTTACATAAGGCGTTCCGGCGATGGGCGATGCGATGACTGCGATTGAGTTATTTGGGATGTTTACAGCGGAAGTGAGATTTATAGTAATTAGTATACCTGACGCACTATTATCGGTAAAGTCCTTGTCATACACTTTGCCTATTGAATTGCCTTTGATCTTTACATCATTCGATTTTTCTAAGGAGCCCACCTCATTGAAAACAGCGTAGATTTTTTTGCTTTTGTGAAGAACGTTGTTGCCCTTCAAAAAATTAAAGCCGAGTATCAGTAGGGTAATCGCCACAATGGTCAATACGCCAACTTTAGTTTCATTGCTGATCTTCATGTACAGTTATTTTCAGGCAGTGCGTTTTGTATTCAGAAAATGTAGCCGCCAAATTAACTAATTATTTTGAGAAGAATGACTTGGTTAGATGATAGTTGGATAGATGATAGATGATAGTTCCACCGATAGATGATAGTTTCAATGATAGATGATAGTTCCGCTGAAAGGCGTTTCAAACTCCCATCATCAATTTTCATCGGACATCCAATAAGTGTGCGGGCTAGATAAGACTTTTTACGGGTAGAAGATGATACTTTAAATGAAAGGGCCAACTATCATCTATCAGTTATCATCCATCATCTAAAACGCTTTCTTGTCATCGGAAGTGATTTGCCGCGATTCGAGCTTTTGCTTGTAATCTTTTATGGCATTGACAATATTAGCCACGATTTCATCCTGGCCTTTTTCGCTATTGATATAATTTTCTTCGTCTTTGTTTGACATGAAGCCTATTTCAACCAGCACGCTTGGCATGCCAGTGGCTTGCAACACCCAAATACCTTTGTCATTTCTTTGTTTAACACCGCCGCGATAGGTTCTTCCTTGGCTTTGGAAACCCTTTTCGATGAGATCCGCGAACGTCAGGCTCTTGCGAAAGTAATTCTGAGCGTATATAAGCATTCTTGCTTTTTCAGCAGGATCCGAAGGATCCGGTAGGGTGATATTTGATGTAGAATCAACTTCGCCATAATCTTCCTCAATTTTTGACACTGAATTCACTTTCGCGTCATTTTTGCTGAGCGCCCAGATATATGTTTCGGTGCCTTCCGCCGGATTCGGGGTGGTCCAGTAATGATATTGCGGAACTTTCTTGGTTACCTTCTTTTTCTTTTTGCCTTTTCCTTTGTAACTGGTCACCGTTTTATACCCGGTGATCTCACTGTGGCGAATGGGTGGAGCAGAATTGCAGTGGATCGCGATGAAAAGATCCCCGCCTGATGAATTCGCTAAATCAGCCCGATACCGTAAAGCATCCGTCTTGTTGGATTTATTTCCGGGTAACACATCGGTCGTGCGGGTGTAAACAATTTTAGAGTCCGGAAATTCCTGCTCGATCGCTTTCCCTAATTTCCTCGAGACGGCAAGGCTTACCTGGGCTTCCGTGGAAAAGGAGCCGTCGGCGCCCTGGTCTATGCCTCCATGACCAGGATCTATTACTATTGTCCTCAAAACTTTTTTCTGACTTTGCTGAGAGAAGCAATTCGACCAAAGAAATATTGCGACCAAAAAGAGCGATAAGAGCGGTAGTATTTTTTTCATTAGGATGAATTAAAAAGAAAATTTGGATTTAAAATTAAAGACCATTCTTCTCCTTTGTTTCAATCATGTTCAAAAACGCTTTGGTGTCATTTGAAGAAGCAGGCTCATTATTTTGCGTGTTGCTATTTTGGATGTTGGACTTTTCCAGCCAATTGATGTAATTCTTGACCGCTTCAGTTACGCACGTTGCGATCTCGTCCTGTCCTTCCTTACTGTTCAGATAATCTTCTTCTTCCCGGTTAGTGAGAAAGCCTGTTTCAACAAGTACGCTCGGCATGGCTGTAGCCTGCAATACCCAAATACCTATCTGCCGTTGCTGCTGGCCGCTGCTGGTCCTTCCCACCTTTGTGAATTCATTTTCGACAAACCCAGCCAGGGTCGCACTGCGCTTGAAAAATTGTTTTGTTTTCAAAAGAGACAGGGCGATGAATTCTGGTGAGTTTGGATCGATGTCACCATAATTCTCCTTGTAATTCTCTTCCTGCAACATCGGGGCATTTTCCCGGACAGCCACTTCCTTGTCCTCATTCTTGTGCGCTCCCCAAATATATGTTTCGGTTCCTTTCCTCGGATTCGGCGTCGTCCAATAACGGTATTGCGGGACTTTTCTTGTTACTTTTCTTCTCTTTTTTCCCTTGCCGACATAGCTTGTCACTGTTTTTGTTCCAATTTGCTCGCTGTGCTGGTTGGGTGGCATCGCATTGCAATGTATGGAGATGAAAAGATCCCCATGGTTCTCATTTGCAATCTCGGCGCGGCGATGTAAAGGAACTATGTTTTCGTCGGTCCTCGTCTCGATAATTTTCACTCCAGGCAGCGCTTCCTCTAAATGTGCTACAAGGATCTTATCAATGGCCAGGCAAATGTCATCCTCATACGAATAAGTTCCCTTTGCCCCATTATGACCACCACCCGGCATCAATCCATGGCCCGCATCCACAATAATTGTTTTCAAAACTTTTTGCTTATTCTCTTTTGTCGGCGTAAAAGAGAATAACACCACAATTATTGCGAGAAAAAAACTAAGTAAAATAGTCTTTTGGATCATGCCGAAAGTTATTTATTAGCTCCATAACAGAGCGAATTTTGGTGAATCTTCACAAATTGTTTAGAGTTGTTCAAATTGCTCCAACATATAAAGAACTATTTTTGTTCAACCCGTATGAAGCAACTGCGCAAATTTAAACCAAATTATTTTTCAGCCGGGATATTGACTGCTTCGATTGCGGTCATATTTTGTTCACTAACGTGGAAAACCACCGTTGCTCATTCGCCATCAAAATATTTTTACAGCACTTTAACAACCCAGCAGGACACAATACCCACCCGCAAGCCCGACAGCCTTCACAATAGAAACGATACTTTGGTTGACACAACAGGTGCACGAAGTCTTCTAGACACCATCAAACCCAACCAAAAGGTTGATACATTTTCATTCAAGGTTTCGAAAGATTCTCTTGAAGCGCCGGTGAACTACGAAGCAGAAGACTCTGCGGTCATCCTGATCACGGAGAAAAAAATCTTTCTCTATGGCAAAACAAAAACGGACTACAAAGACATCACACTCACAGCGCCAAAAGTTGAAATTGACCAGCAAACTCAAATATTAACCGCATATGACCGGGTCGATAGTGCCGGGGAAGTTGTGGAACGGGCGAATTTCAAACAGGGTGAAAGCGCTTTTCAAAGTGATACGATCAAGTTCAATTTTAAAACCCAAAAGGGCCTAACGAAAAATACGTTCACGCAAAGCGGCGACGTCTTCTTGCAGTCGCGGACTGCCAAGAAAGTTAATCCCAGCACCATGTATGCAAGAAATGGTGTGATGACAACCTGCGACCTCGACGACCCTCATTTTGGATTTCATTATGACAAGATAAAAATCATCAATAATAAAATTGCCGTGTCGGGACCTATCCACCCGGAATTTGAAGGCGTGCCTATCCCAATATATCTGCCTTTTGGCATCTTCCCGCTCAGTCATGGAAGACATTCCGGATTTCTCAGCCCGTCCATTGAAACGAATGACCAATATGGTTTGGGCCTGGTAAATGGGGGTTATTACAAAGTGATCAACCCGTATTGGGATGTAACCTTTCGCGGAGACATCTATTCGTACGGTGGATGGAGGCTTACCGTTTCTCCTACCTACAGGAGACGATACAAGTTCAACGGCGGATTTAATTTTACAGTCCTGAATACCAAAATAAATTTCAAAGGAGATCCCGATTATTCACACCTTAAGAATTACTCGGTTCAATGGAATCACACGGTGGATAGCAGGGCAAGACCGGGGACAAGTTTCAGTGCCTCCGTAAATGCGAGCTCTACGCAATACAACAGGTACATTCCAAACAGCCCGCAACAGAATTTTCAAAATCAGCAAACCTCGTCCATTACATACTCAAAGAGTTGGTTGCAAGTAGGTAAGCCATTCAATCTTACGATAAGCGCAAATCACAGTCAGAACAATAACCTGCATTATATAAATCTGAATTTGCCCGACGTTGGCTTTACAGTAAATACGGTGTACCCCTTCCAGAAGAAAGAGTTTGTGGGTACACCAAAGTGGTACGAGAAATTGGGTATTGGCTACAACGGCTCATTCAATAACACCATTAGTTTCTATGATACGGTGAAGTACGGACAAAACGGTGTGAAGCCTTTTTGGGAATTTTTACGGGACACAGCACTATGGTCAGCCCATCACAGCATCCCGGTTACTTTATCGTTGCCACCCATTTTAGGCGGCGCGCTTATGATCTCTCCAGGCGTGTCTTACGGCCAGGATTGGCTGGAAAAAACTACGGTCTATGAATGGGATCCGGTCAATAAAAGAGTTGATACGAGTTTTCATAAGGGATTGTTCATAGATCAAAAAGCCAGCATTTCGCTTGGGTTTAATACCGCCTTATTCGGCAAATATGAGTTTCGCAAATTTAGCATTCGCCACGTGATGCGTCCCACAGTTGGCTTTAGCTATTCGCCCGACCTGAATAAAAAGTTTTTGCAAAGGGTGGTCATCGATTCAACGGGCCGCGAATTATCCTACAATCAAATTGGGGGCTCTATTGTTTCTTATGGTGGAGGGCGATCATTTGGAGGTATCAATTTTCAACTGGATAACAACCTTGAAATGAAGGTGAGATCTAAAAAAGATTCTTCCAACAATGGCATCAAAAAAGTAAAATTGATCGACGGTTTTGGATTTTCCGGGAGCTATGATTTAATGGCTGACTCATTCCAATTGTCAAATCCGAGTTTCTATTTTCGAAGCACGCTTTTTGACAAAATAAGCATCACGGGTAACGCAGTAATGAACCCTTATGATTACGATCAGCATGGTTTTCCGATCAACAAATTATTTACTCACAACGGAAAGTTTTACCTGGGAAGGATGGCCAATGGCAATCTCTCCGTCTCTACAGATTTTAAGAGCAAACCAAAAGACAAGGCACAAGAAGAGAGCAAGAAAAAACAAATGGATGAGATCATGAACACTCCCAACATGATCGATCAGCAAAACCTACTTGACTACATGAGACATAATCCAGCCGAGTTTATTGATTTCAATATCCCCTGGAGCGTAAATCTTGGGCTCAGCGTCTCTTTTTATGAACGAGTCAAGACTGACTACAGTGGCTTTGAAAAAAAGTTCAGCTCCAACCTGACCTTCGGCGGCAATTTTTTATTGACGCCGAAATGGAATTTTATGATGAATGGGTATTATGATCTTGAGACAAAATCAATACAAACTCTCACGATGAATATTTCACGGGATATGCATTGCTGGCAAATGTCTATTAGTATTACCCCCGTTGGGCTTTATCGATTCTTTAGCGTGAACATCAGCCCGAAGTCTTCAATGCTCCAGGATTTAAGGATCAACCGCACCCGCACCTTTAGCAATTTTTAGTGCCGAAAAGAAACATAGTGTTGCTTCATCACGTTGAACACTTCATCCTTTAAGGCTTCTGCCGAGGAAAATTGTGACGGCGAAACAGGTTTCAAGTAGTGTAATTCAATTCTTGCCGGCCAGAAGTAAAAAAACTTCCTTGGCAGCACCGTCATTGTATTGAAAATAACTGCCGGTAATATTGATTTGCCGGAGTCAGCTGAAAGCCGGAAAGCCCCGCTGTGAAATCGCTGCAAAGGCTCATTTGTTTTGTTCCTTGTTCCTTCCGGATAAATACACATATGCAAACCCATGTTCAATACTTCGCGCATTTTTATGTAACTCGCCTTTCGGCTTTCCTCATTTTTTCGGTCAACAAGCACACTTCCCCGTTTATATACCATTCCAAACACAGGAATTCTTGCCATTTCAATCTTTGCGATGGTTTTATTTGCTCCCGGCGTAAAGGGCACTGACACCGGCACATCCATCATCGAGTTGTGATTAAACACAACCACATAATTTTCTCCAGGCTCATAATTTTCTCTGCCTTTTATGCGCAGCCTAATGCCCGTGAAAAAAAAGAAAACTATCATCCACGTGCGGTATATGGTATGCACGAGATAAGAGCGCCGCGGTTCCTTCCACAAACCGATGATCCAAAAAGGAAGGAAGACGATCAGCATGGTTGAAGCGAACACAATCAACGCCCAAAATGCAAAAATTCGACCGAGGATGTTTTTAACCATCATTAAAATTTCGTAAGACGAATTGAAGAGCTATACCTCAGTAAAGGCAAAGCCCTCTATTTCTCTAAAAATGGATTCTTTCAATGAAAACCATTCTTTTTTTATCACACTAAAGTAAATCGAATCCCTGCGACGGTTATTCCACATCGTCATGTGACTGCGCAACACGCCCTCTTCGGTGCCACCAATTTTTCTCAAGCCCTGTTTGGCCCTTTCGTTCAATACGTCGGTCTTAAATTCCACTCGTTCACAGTTCAATTCTTCAAAGGAATAGCGCATCATAGCATATTTGGCATGACGGTTAACATCCGTGCTGCGGAAATTTTTTCCTAGCCAGGAATTACCAATCTCCAGTCGAAGATCATGATATGAAATATTCATGAGGCTCATGCTGCCGGCAATTTTAGCAGTTTCCTTGACCATAACAGTAAAGGGAAGCCTTGTGCGGGCCTGCTTCTCGGCCAACGCCGTGTCCATCCATTTTTGGAAGTGTTGTTTCTGGGCAAGATTGAACGGAAAATATTTCCATATCTCTTCCTCTAGTGCCAACTCGCGTAAGTCGTCAAAATCATTTTCGCTGATCGGGCGAAGAATTACTCTATTTGTCTGCAGGGTGAGGTCCGAGGGGATTGTTTTCGTTGTGCTCATACCATTTGAGAGTTTCATAACGACCAGTCAATTGGGTCAATTCCGTTTTTAACGAGATACTCATTAGTCTTTGAAAAGTGGCGACATCCCATGAATCCTGTGATGGACAATGGCGAAGGATGAGACGCCTTTAAAATAAGATGTTTGCTTTCATCAATCAATACTTTCTTCTCTTGTGCAAACTTTCCCCATAGCAAGAACACGACATGTTCTTTCAAGTCAGAAATTTTTTTTATTACCATGTTTGTGAACTCCGCCCAGCCAATTTTGGAATGGCTCATCGGATCGCCTGCGCGAACGGTTAGCGAAGCATTCAGTAAGAAAACTCCCTGCTGTGCCCATTTCGTAAGATTACCGCTTGTCGGCATTTTGACTCCAACATCGTCATGTAGTTCCTTAAAAATATTAATTAGCGATGGGGGAGGCGGAACACCATTCTGGACGGAAAAACAAAGACCGTGAGCCTGGTGGGGACCATGATAAGGATCTTGCCCGAGGATCACCACTTTCACTTTGTCAAAAGATGTTGTGTTAAATGCATTAAAGATCAAACTGCCGGGTGGATAGATTATCTTTCCTTGTGATTTTTCAATTTTGATGTGATGAACGGCGTTTTCAAAATAGGACTTATCAAATTCTTCTTTCAAAACTTTCTTCCAGCTTGCATCAATTTTCACGTCCA
>VBAU01000428.1:2800-3172 GCA_005883855.1 Bacteroidota bacterium | reverse complement strand
ACTTTAACCTGGCTTTAAAGGGTATAAAGCTGGAAAGATAATATTAGGGCCAAACATGTGGCATGAGATAAAATCGTAAAGTTTGATAGAAAAATGAAGATAACTCCATCAGTTCTTGGCCAAATGATACGATTTAAGTATGAGAAGATAGATTTTGATGTCCTGAATCCAGTGGTACCATCAAATTGATGATTGGATTATTCCTTAGTCAGTAGTTCAAAATCGTACTTTTGGTCCAAATTAAAATTTCCATCTATATTTCTCTCTTAATAACTCCACCATCACTATATAAAAACTTCTCTAGATAATATACAAAATAGAAAATCATATGCTTAATCCAATGGTTCTATTATTTTGATGGTTATAATATAT
>VBAU01000428.1:0-2733 GCA_005883855.1 Bacteroidota bacterium | reverse complement strand
ACCACTGAATAAAAAATTGTCTAGATGATGTAAATGATAGATCATGATATGCTGAATTCATTAGTACCCTCCGTTTGTTAATTAGATGTCTACTTGGTGATCTAATTGAACATGAATTGACCCCTCTTTTTTAATGTTGAACGGTATTGGTCAGTCCAGATTGAAATATTCCGCCCACCTAGCAGCAGGCTATATTGACAGAATAATTCCATATATAATATACTTTCCTAATACATATAATCCATTAAAATACAACTAAAACATCTCTTCAAGCTGTCCACCTTGACCTGACTCATCTCTCCAAACTGTCAACATCAACCTGACTCCATTGATAATCTCCATACTCTCATCCATCTCTTTCATCCATTCTTTGAATTCTTTCTCATCTACACCAAATATGGCTGTCAAATACTTTTCCCTCAAGTGTTCATCTCTGAAGATGCCCCAGCATATCCCTTTGACCATATCCTTCAAACCTTCTTCACATTCTCCAGTCTGAATATTTCCATGGATAATCTCATTGAATGCCATCTGAGGTAGACCACATGTCATGCAACAGCTCCCATATCTGAAATTGACTCTCCTACATCCTCTTAGAGCATGTTCCTTGCTTTGGCATAGGAGACAAAGCCCCACCATATATCTATCATCAGATTCTTTGCTTGAGATCTCACTTGCACTTCTCCAGTTGATGGGAATCAAATCCCTTTCTCTTGTGGACCCAGCATAGAGTACAATGACCTCTCAATTCTCTGATCATTTCTTTGATATCCATCGCTTCCCTCACCTCTTTTTCTGCTAAATCCATCCCCCTTCCAGTTTTTTCCTTCCTTCTATTTATCGATCTCATTTCAGTTGATCCAAGCACCTTCTCACATCGATCACAGAGCTCTCCTCTTGCCATTGACAAACATCCCTGACCAATACCATTGAGATACCTTCCAATCGCAGCTCTCCTACACCCAGTACCTTCAATCCATTGTAAAACAGAGTCCCTGTCCTCCCTCTTGATCCAGTCCGTGAATTGTATGATCTCAGGCCAAAACAGTGTCACACATTCAGCAGAATTACCATCTCTCCCAGCTCTCCCTGTCTCCTGACAGAAATCTATCATACTGTTGGCATGTCCATGATGAGTCACCAGTCTGACACTTGAATGATCGATTCCAGTACCCAGGGCACTAGTAGCAATCAAGGCAACAATGTCTCCTTCTTTCCATCTCGTATAAGCTTCTCTTCGCTCTGAGATGTCCATCTTTGCATGGTATGTCATACACACTTCTTCAGAGAATTTTTCATTGAGATATTTTGCCAGATCCTCTGCCCATTCCCTTTGGAGACAGTATACGATTGCCCTGTCATCATCTTCAAATTCTGGCAACTTGGATCTTAAGAGTTTGCCAACCTCTCTGTTCAGATCCCTTATTGACCTCGCTTCTGCCAGGATCTCAACTTTATACTTGATCTCTGGCCTCTCCCTTTCGTTTCGGATGACCTTCCAGCGTTCACAGCCCAGTATAATCTTCAATCTTTCCTCCATCTCAATCGGAAGAGTGGCTGTCAATGAGATCAGTTGTACAGATACACATCTTATGACACTTGCGAGCCTTCTGAGGACTCCCCTGAAGTCCCTGTGCATCAGGACCACGTGGCATTCATCCAGGACGACCCTTGCGAGCATTTCTGCACTCTCTGACTGCACCAGAAACTGTTGAAAGTCTGGTGATACAGCATGTTCCACTGCCACCAGTAATATCTGAGTATTTGGAGGTCCAGTCAAGGCATCAGATTTTCGCCAGATATGACATGACAATCCCAGATCTTTACAGCGTCCCTCCATCTCCTCAATCAGGGCTACAAATGGTATGATGACCACTGTAGTCTGACCCTTTTCGATGTATGCAGGCAGTTGAAACGCGAGAGATTTTCCTCCTCCAGTAGGTAGAATCACAAGGAGGTCATTTTCTCCCTGTAATGCCATCTGTACTGCCTCAGCTTGTTCCTCAGATTTGAATCTCGCATCAGGATCATTATACATATCTCTCAATGCCAACAAGGCAATGGCAGGGCATTCTAATGATTGTGTTTCTGATCTTAGCATCTGAAATAAATGAACATACCTCTTTGATCATGAAACAAAATATCTTCCATCCTAGACATCCTATTTTCTCTCTCACATGTAGATTGAATTGGCACAATATCTCCAATACCTTCATTCAATTGTGGATTCATTTCGACACCTCTTTGATCTTCAGATATGTTTGCCACAATCTTCCTTGTCGTCTGAGTCTCAACATGCAATAGCAACTCATGCCATTCTTTGCTGGCCAGGTAATATTGATGCATCGCCTCTCTAGACACCTTCCCATGATCTTCTGTTGATACAGCATAGTCTGCTGCCGCTGTCCTTGAATTATGCCCTGCCTGAAGGTCCAGAATAGCATTCAGGCCCTGTATATCCTTGGTCTTGTATTTGAGATACTTCTCCATGAATGCCAATGCCACCTGTCTATAATCTCTGAATCCAAGTGCCTGCATTTTGTGTTGGCTGGTAGTAATCTTCAAGAGATCAGATAGAAACTCCCCGTTCCAGCGTCCCTTTCTGTAGTCTGCCCACAGAAACTCATTCAAGTCATTCGCACCTTTGCAATTGAACTTGTGACTGAGGAATATCTCCAAAGGTCTCACAATCGTCAGATATTCTGCCAACAGAAGCCCCAATTCCTCTGGAAG
>VBAU01000427.1 GCA_005883855.1 Bacteroidota bacterium | reverse complement strand
TGCGTATTATTTCGAATGATTCTATTTTAACTGTAGTGAGTGAAAACAAGAAGTCCCTTAACAAAAGAATGGCTGAATATTTTCTTGGACTTGCTCCCGACGAACCGAAAAGAACAGAGAAGTCAATCAAGACACGCTGGGATGAGATGCGAGCTAAGTACAAGTTACTCTCCATGATGAGCCTCATAACTAATCTTTTTATAGCTTCATTACCGACTTCAATGGCCATAGAATCAAGGGATCTACTGGTCGTGGCAATTGGTTTACTCTTACTCCAGCTGAACAAGCAGAATACCGCAACAACCCTCAAGCCAAGAAGGTAATATAGTAGAGTACATTGGACTGCACTCACGTTAGACACTCATCACTGAAAAAGTCTACAATGAAATGGCAAAATATCTTGGAGATCGGCCAAATGTTAGCCCGGCATTTGTCGTCAATCAAGAAACCCTGTTCACATCAGACGATGAAGCTACTACTCCGAGCTCGCAATTGGAGGGAGAAGACGCTGATAGTAATGCTGCCGCACCGTTGAAGGCTGCTGAAGGCGAGGAAGATGCTTTCCTTACAGGGACGAGGCACAAGGGAAAGAAAAAGCGCAAAGTTCGGGATGCAAATGAAGGCTCAACGAAGATACTAGAAGCGCTCAAAGAACATTGGGAGGAGGAGAAAGATACTACAGAACAGACTCAAATGGAAGAAAAGGAGGCGAACACCCAACCTTTGGCTGAACTTAAGGTCAACAATCAAATTGGGAGAGAACTTGTTGAGATTTTTAAAAGGTTTGTCGAAAACAATTAGAATTCATTGAAGTGCTTGAAATTTGATATTTATTTATTTCAATTATTGACATCTAACCATCTCATATGACGTAACAATATATTACGTGTGTCTTCTCCCAAAACTTGAGCTCCATTGTTATTTATACCTTCGTTTTCATCATCACCACCATGATCTTGTGCATTTCTTCCATTTTGACTATAGCGGCACTCCAATTCTTCTTCATTCCTTGCGAGTTCCAGTTGTCTCTCAATCGCGTCTCCTAACATCCCTTCCTGTTGATCGTGGACCTCAATTAAGAAGTTGTGTAGAACAAAAATGGATGCGATTAAGTGAACTGTGTAACGCATATCTTCAGCGGCGCACCGAAGAGGTTTTTCGAACAGTTGAAATCGTGCTCTCAGAAGTGCAAAAGCGTTTTCCACTATATACCGTGCTCCACTCAGTCGTTGGTTTAAATGGCGAATAGAAGGATCATAATTGCATTCCTCGTTGATGTAAGTCGTTACGAAATGTCGCACGTTTTGATATGCGGAGTCTCCGAGAATAAAGGCAGGTACCTGTTCTACAACGTCGTCTCCAGTGTTTAAAGGAGTCGTTCTGAGGGGTTCTAGAGCTGCTTCGTAAGTTCTAGACAAGGAAGACAATCTGAATAGCCGCGTGTCGTTTACTGAACCTGGCCAACCGATTTCAAGGTCGAGAAATCGCTTTTTGTAATCCACGAGGGCTTGAATCATTAGTTCTCAGTGAAAAAGAGAGTTAAGAACCTTGAATATTAATACTGTATTGGTGTTTGCGATTGAAGTAGTCTTCACCGTGTTCGATTGGCTTCTTTATCTGAATATGGGTACCATCAATCGCGCCAACGATACCGGGGATATTCGTTTGTTGCCTACACGTGTCCATGTTGAGTCTTGCTTCAGCAGGAGTTGGCAAGCGAATATATGTAGAAAACATGTGTCGACATATGGCATATGTACATGCACGAATGCATTCGCCGGCCGTCATTACTCCAATGCCAAGTTTCTCAGAGATTTGTAAGTATGTCATTCCTTGACAAACATAAAGTAAATACGCAATAACGCGAACTCGAGAAGGTACGGCAAGTCTCCAACGAGTATCTTTCTTACTTATATGGGGCTCTGTGATGCATGAGTTAAAGTACAAAGCGATACATACCAAGAATGGCATGAAGACCCTGAAATGAATTTCGGTCCATTCGAAAGAATTTTTCGAATTGTTCTCCCGCAAGTATTGTGCCTTCCAACATATGCAGAATCCAATGAGTGCTTCTCGTACCTACCCAGAACCTGCGGAAGCCGGATTGATGTCCTTGAAGCGCTGCTGTTATCGCAATGACAGAAGCAGCCTTGATATCCCTCCTTCTTTTTAGAATGCGACGCTTTCGCACCAGCGACGATTTTCGAAGCGCAAGCTGTGTTAAAACAGCGCTGGAGCTAGAAATGAAGTGTAATATCATCCTAAGGCATCCCAGGAGGAAGATGACGCGTTGTTGGCTCCGTTTTGGCATCTTTT
>VBAU01000426.1:529-4229 GCA_005883855.1 Bacteroidota bacterium | reverse complement strand
TGAATATTTTTTGATCATCCGTACAACTGATCAATCCTTCTTCACATTGATTAGTGCTCTTCTATTCATACTGCGTCCGTCCGGGTTGTCGCGCCCTTTGATGATTTCCATTTCGACTGGACAACATTTTCCAAACGATACAAAACTGACGCGGCTTGACTCAATCCCTTTTTTAATAAGATAATCGGCGCATGCGCGTGCACGCTTATCGGAAAGAATATTGTTGTATGCATCGCTTCCCAAGCCATCCGTGTAACCTGATATCTGGATAGTCGCGGCAGGGTTTTCCACTAACACATTATAAATAGAATCCAGTTTGGTGATCGATCCCGGTTTTAAAATGCTTTTATCGAAATCAAAATAAACAGTCACTACATCCTCGGCGTGAATGATTAGTGGTTCTTCTGGTTTCTTTCGCATGCAGATGTCAGAATTTGTCAACTTATCAATCAACAAGTCAGATTGATCTGTGATTTCAATTTTAACTGAAGAGGCGGTATCGACGTACAACTGGTCGAACGAAAAGCGGCCGTCCACATTCGTGGCGGTTTCCCATGTTTTTCCTGCGATATCCTTCAATATGACAGACGCATCACCAAGCGGGGTGTTATCGTTACAATCGCGCAGAGAGCCTGCGAGTCGCTTGCCTTTTGGAGCTTTCGTTACACTATACGTCTCAAGACAACAACCGTCTCCGCGGTCGGAGCTAACTATCGAATTGCGTAACAATGGCTGTTTCTCGGGAGCGAAGAAGTAGATATCATCCCTTGGAGAATTGACAGGGTATCCCATGTTTTCAGACGGCTTCCACGATGTTTCACTTCCAGTTGCGGCAAACAAATCGAAACCACCCATGCCCAACGGCCCGTTGGAAGAAAACACTAAAGTGGAGCTGCTGCTCTGGTAAAAAGGCGCTTGCTCGTCGCCGCTTGTATTGATGGCGGGGCCGACATTTATTGGCTCGCCTATGGTGCCATCATCTTTCAACGGCGCATACCAAATGTCAAACCCTCCAACTCCACCCGGCCGGTCAGAAGAAAAGAATAAATATTTGCCGTCTATTGAACAAAATGGCTGTTTAGTGCTAAAGCCTTTGAGGTTTGCCAGCGGAAGTAACCTGGGCGAACTCCAGGCTCCTCCTTGCCTCTCGGCGTAATAAATTGACGAAACGGTTTTGCCGTTTTCCTTTTTCCACTGTGAGAAATAAAGATAAGTTCCAGTTGCACTAACGGTAGCGGCACCTTGGTTCATGGCTGGGCCGGAGGAGGAAATAGTTAAGGGACTCATCTCTTCTACAGCTCCGTTGTTCAGTGTGGCAAAAAATAAATGGCTGTGATATGGATTGATCCCTTCTGCCTGCGCCGGATCTTCCAGTGTGCTCGAAACCAAGAATTGATTACCGCTTACATGAGCAGGAGCAAATAAACCTTTTTCATTACTATTCGGCGCGTCCACTTTTTTTGTTTTGAAGAGAATGGAGTCCGGTCTGGCCAATTGTTGCTGAATGTAGGCCTGGGTTTGCAGTTCTTTTTCGGCCCCTGTTTTATATCGACGCTGTCCATAGGAACTCAAGTATTGTTGCAGCGATTGCCTGGCACTATCATAGTGACCAAGACTACGTTGACAGATAGCGTACCAATATAAAGCATCAGCATATTCAGCTGCGTCCTTCTCCACGCATTGTTTATAGGACGAGGCAGCTTGTTTCCAGTAATTGGCCAGTCGATAACACTCCGCCTGTTTGAAGAGAATGTCTGTACGAGAAAAGTTTTTATCTGGTGCCGACATTCTTCTTGCTTTTATGTTGAGCGGAAAATCGCTTACACTCTTTTGTTTTTTAGGAGGATTCAAGAATTGTTCATACAAAAAAGCAGCAGTATAGTATTCGCCTGCTGAATAATATTCATCAGCTAATTGCAGCGGGCCCTTTTTTTGTTGGCCGTGGGATAGCACGAAAGCCAAACATCCTATTGACAGCAGTAATAATCGACCGATGATTTTTACCACGGCTGTCGTTTTGTTCGGTATTTGAATTCGTAATAAAGTATTGTTCATGATTAGTCTGGCTTGTCTTGTTAATAATCAAAGTCTGGCGCAACGAATAAAATCAAAAATGCTTCGCGTGCCATCCCGTTTAATGTAGGAAAGACTTAGCTCGAAGGCATTGACGTTTCTGCTCATGGCTCCTAACTTCGAAGTGTTGACATCATAGCTGAGTCCAACTACAAAATTTTTCCAATCAAATCCAACAAATGGGGCGAACGCATCTTTGACACGATAGTACCCACCGATCATTAAATCTGTTTCAGGATTGACATTGAATTGTGCATACGTGCCAATCATTGTTTCACTTGCAGTGCCCTGGTGCATATACAATATATGTGGGATAATGCTCGTCCGGTCGGACAAATTGAAGCTTACGCCGCCATGCACTGCGATACGAAGAGGAATGGTGTTTAGCTCAGCGCCCTGCGTTGACACGATCGGGTCCTTTGGTTTATTAATGTGGAACACAGAGAAGCCGCCAAAGGCATTTGATTTTTTATCGGGTGTTGCATCATAATACAATGCGCCGGCACCCACGTCGAACGTGGTGGCTGACGTCGTGGCAAAACTCTCTGTGGTGGGATTCGACGCATTGTATCCGGTAATGGGGTTCCATTGTTCTCCCCATTTGAATTTGCTTTGATCTACTCTGCGATTAATAAGGCCTGCCTGGATCGCAAGCACTATGTGATGATTTTCCTGCTGCCCAAATTTCACTCCCGTGTATGCGACAGAACCATATGCGCTCAAATAATTAAAACCGCCATCACCTGCAGATTGGTTAAGCAGATTTACGCCAAGCGCAATATTCTTATTTGTCCTTGTGTCAAACGATACTCCCATTGTACGGTAGGGATTGGTGATTGTTCCCCATTGAGTGCGATAAATCGCCGAGGCCCTGTACTCACCATCACTGCTACCCGTAAGTGCAGGATTAACATACATAGGGTAAGTATAGTTCTGAGTAAAGTGCGGATCTGTTTGGGCAGCCGTTCTAATCACGGTGGCCGTGAGCAAACAAATTACCAACCATAACCAACGATATGTAAATTTATTTTTCATTTTAGGAGATTGGTTTATCAATTCTGATAGTTCAATTCGTTACCGTATCAGCGTAATGGAACCTTTCAGGTTCACCGTTCTTCCATTGGTAAGGATAGCCTTTAACACATACACATACACACCCACCGGCTGCGGGTTGCCTTTTTGCCTGCCATCCCAGCCTTGTGTCTTGTCATTGATTGTCGCAATTTGCTGGCCCCATTGATTGAAAATTCGCATATCCACTTTGTCAATATAATTACCGTAAACAAAAAGCATATCATTTTTTCCATCACCATTTGGTGAGAAAACATTTGGCACAAACACATCTTTATTCAACGGCAGAACTTTGATAAAATAGCTCTGCGTTGAACCGGAACATCCCCCAATTACTGGTTTTGCCGTGATTGTTGCTGAAATGGGTTCATCGGTCACGTTCACAGCAGTGAACGAAGGAACAACGCCAATCCCACTTGCTGGTAAGCCCACGGACGGATTTGAATTTGTCCAGTTCACGATTGCACCGGGGCTTGGAATAAAACTAAACATAGGTATCGCGGCCCCATCATATACCGTCGTGTCTGCCCGGTTGTTTGTTGATGGTGTGGCATTG
>VBAU01000426.1:0-505 GCA_005883855.1 Bacteroidota bacterium | reverse complement strand
TAAACGTGTATGTGCCGTTTGAACTGTTATCAACAGCGCTGGGACTCCATGTGCCGGTTATCCCGTTTGAGGAAGTAGATACTAACACGGGAACTGACGAGCCAGTGCATAAAGACTGAAAAGTTCCGAAGCTAAACGTTGGCGTTACAATCGGGTTGACGGTAACCGTGTATGCATAGGGTAATATGCATTGTCCTGAGCCAGTGAAAGTATATGTTCCGCTTGCCTGGTTATTTACAACGGACGGACTCCACGTGCCATTCAATCCGTTGTCCGAAATGCCCGGCAATGCAGGAACAGTTCCGCCGGCGCAAATGGTTAGATTTGGACCAAAGCTGAATGTTGGTGTGCTGTTAGCATTAACTGTCACGGTGAATGTCGTTGCGGTTGCACATTGTCCAGCCGTAGGAGTGAATATATAAGTTCCAGAATTCTGATTGTCCACGGTAGATGGACTCCATGTTCCCGTTATTCCATTGCTCGATGCGGTAGAAAGCGCCGGAAC
>VBAU01000436.1:4995-5439 GCA_005883855.1 Bacteroidota bacterium | reverse complement strand
TGCAGATAAACCAATACCTGTACTTCCACCGATCACAACAATGCCTTTTCCTGAAAGCAAACTCATTTTGAATGATTCGTGTTATCAAACTTGTCTCACACCAATGGCCATGGGAATTTTGATTTTAGCATGATCTTTTTCCCTGTAGCAGAAGATGCCCTTGCCGCTTCAATAATTTCCAACACATGCAGGGCATGTTCCGCATTGATCTTTGGTTCAATATTGTTGACCAATGATTCTGAAATAACCGTTGCGCCTTGTTGCCACACATACGTCCCCGGATCCTCAACATATCTTACGGGTTGTTCTGCACTTGACGTTGCAAGGTCAACACCGAACGGCGCCCAATCATAACCCACCAGCCCCATATTACCTTCTCTTCCCCAAACCGTGATAGTGTGGCTGTTTTGCCCTTTGCCTTCATGACCATAAGGATCAAAATAG
>VBAU01000436.1:4185-4984 GCA_005883855.1 Bacteroidota bacterium | reverse complement strand
GTCCATCACAACATGTGCATTATCCTCCGCGGCCACTTTCACTTTTCCTTTATCATCAACTGTACGCTCCGGTGTTACAATGCTGGTCATGGCCACAACCGCTTTTGCCGGTCCCAATAATCCTGTCAGCGTGGCTAGATTATACACTCCAAGATCGGGCAAACTTCCGCCTCCTTTTTCATAAAAGAAAGCAGACCACGTGGGGCCCAGGTGTCCATAATGTGCGTGCGCACAGGAAACTTTTCCCAATTTTCCTTCTTGAATTGTTTTTGACATAAAAGCAAATTGTGGACTATTCACAACAGCTGGCGCGCCCCATATGCGCAGCTTTTTACTTTTTGCCAAATCGAACAATGTGCGGCCCGCAGCGTAGGTGTTGGCCATTGGTTTCTCGCTCCACACGTGCTTTCCCGCCATCAAAGCTTGTCGGTTTAAGTGTTCATGTTCCTGCATATCGGTTGTAGTGACCATCAGATCAAATGGAACACCAGCAAGCATTTTATCAATATGCGGATAAGTGGCGGCGTTCACGTTGTATTGTTTGTTCTGTCCTATAGCTCTGTCATATTTGATATCGCAGAGGCTGACAATCTCAACCAACTGTGATGTTTGCAAGTGAGGAATGTAACGATTGCTAACACTTCCGCAACCGATGAGGGCCACCTTTAATTTCTTATCCGGTGTTTCAAGGGCAAGACTTTCCAATGAGGAAAGCAATACTGCGGCGCCGGCCATGGCTGTCCGCTGCGAAAATTCATGGCGCGTAATAGTATTCATGGCAAACAACTTTTATCGGTTA
>VBAU01000436.1:940-4137 GCA_005883855.1 Bacteroidota bacterium | reverse complement strand
TTATCCTCGGACTTTCAAATCTGTAACCATTAAGAAATTAAGGTAGTTAAGGCATCAGTCTTAATGTACCTTAACTTCTTAATGGTTCAATAATACAACTCCATGCATCTCTGCGTCTGACGGACCCCTTGATCAAAAATGCGCTCACTTTTTTATCCACGGACTCTCAAATCCTAATTTCTTCAACCCATTCTGAATATCCGGAATACCCATAAACAATTTCCATATCAAACCGGTCCGATAGTTTTCTATCATTACGATAATCGGCCCCTGGTCAATTGCCAAATGCGATTTTGCGTACCAATTATGGTGAATGCTGAACCCATCTACAAAACCATATTTGCTCCAAATCTTATCCCCAAGTTCATAATAAAAATACCTTAAAGCGTCCATGCTTTCTTTCGGAGTATAGGGCATTGACGAAATGGCTGCGGTAGGTTGAATGACACCGCGGTCATTTTCCGGGCTGTGCGCTACATAACCCTTGTAACTGTCTCCCGCTGTTAAACCCCAGCAGTGTTCATTATAACCTTTGTAGTGATTTGGATTTTCTATGCAATAGGCTCTGTTAATCAGCGTATGGTTTTTCCCCTGCAAAAAATAATCATTGCCCAAAGAATCTCTTAAACCATTTGGATCAATTCCCTGGAAAGTGTATTGTTCGAAAAACAAAGGTCCGCCTTTGTCTTTATCGTAATTGCCCAGGGGAAGAATATACCCGTAATAGCTGTTACCATTTTTAAATCCTGCACTTCCGACCCAGCTTCCATTGTAAACTTCTTTCGAAATGGGATGACGCGGCGACGAAGCCGCAACGACGTAAGTGATCAAAGCCTCATTCCAACCCCAAATAGGAAAATTCATGTCGAAGCCATTGTTGGGGCTCCAGTGCCAGTACAATTTATTTTGGCCATTAGTGTGCCAGTTCCAGTTAGCAGCATTCCACATTTGATCTATTCTTTTTCGTAAATACACTTCACGGGGATCATTATTCTTGAAATACTCTCTTGCACACAGGAAGCCCATCAACAAGTAAGACGTTTCCACGAGATCGGCTGCATCATCCAGCCGGTCAAACTTTATCGTCTTACCTGTTCTTCCATCCATGAAATGGGGGTATATCCCGTGAAAACAATCGGCATTGATTAGAAAATCTGCAATCTTAATTAAACGTCGCACCGCTGTATCTCTGCCGATCCATTTACGTTCGACTGCTATGACGGTACTCATGATCCCAAAACCGGTACCACCAATTGCACACGCGTCGGGGCCAAATTTTCTTTTGCTGAAATTAGGTTCATCCCACGCTTCGTTAATGTAATCCCAGTAGTGTTCGGCGAGTACTGTATTGCTGCGCTCAAGAGCGAGACCGCTTACAGGATGTGCCCCATGCCAGAAGAAACGAAAAGTTTGCTTCTGCACCACTTCCAGTAACTGATCATCGCTTAACCCCTTGATAATTCCGACCGGAGCAATTGAATCAGGGAAAGTATGAACAGGTTGTTTGTTATTTTTTTGACCAAATAAAAACTGGCAGGCGGCAATACCAACAATCGTGATAAGAATTCGACGCATGACGGTCAGCTTTTTTGTTTTAGCCACGGGCTTTCAAACCCTAATTTCTGCAAACCATTTTGAATTTCGGGACAACTCATAAATAAATTCCAAAGCAGTCCACTCCGATAATTTTCAATCATCACAACAATAGGTCCCTGGTCAATAGCTAAATATTTTTTTGGATACCAATTAGCTGTTTCGCTGAAGGCGTCATAAAATCCAAAACCACCCCACAATTCATCCTTCCTATCCTGGTACCAGTGTCGCATGGCTCTCATTGAATTTGCGGGTGTGTAAGGTATGGAAGATAAAGCAGCTGTTGGAGAAATAACCCCGACGTCGCTGTTCTCATCGGGGGCGTGTGCCGCGTAGAATTTAACCGAGTAACTGGCTGTGAGCCCCCAACTATCTGGTCCGTATCCTTTGAATTTTTTTGGATTGTCAACACACCATTGATAGTTGATGAGGGTTTGATTTTTGTTTTCTTCTAAATAGTTAGCGTAACGATCTTTCAACCCGCGAGGATCAAGACCGAGATAAGAATAGTGCGCCCAGAATAGCGGGCCGCCATGAGGAGGATTGCCCTGGTGGCGAAGTTTCAATTCATAACCACCGTAAGATTCACTTCCGATTATCTTTCCATTCTCTGCCCACCCTTCATGATAAACTTCGGCAGGTACTCCGTGCGTAGGCGACGATGCACCCAATATGTATAAGATCAGGCACTCGTTATAGCCATGAACAGGGAAATTCATCTCCCAGTTATAATTCGGACTCCAATGCCAGTACAAAACATTTTTTCCATTCCGATACCAATCATATTCAACTTCTTTCCAAAGCCGGTCGATCCTGTTTGCTAAATCTCTTTCTTCCTGATTACCGTCTTTGAAAAATTGTCGAACGCAAAGCAATCCCTGCACCAGGTAGGATGTTTCAACAAGGTCACCCCCGTTGTCTTTTTTACCGAACGGTTTCACTTTGCCTGTCTCACCATTCCACCAGTGCGGCCACGCTCCATGAAAGCGATCAGCTGTCTCAAGGAAATGAACAATTTTCTCTAGCCTTATTCTTGCACTATCACGACTGATAAAATTTCGGTGAATCGCTGCGAGTATGGCCATCACCCCAAAGCCGCTGCCGCCACTCGCCACAATCATTTTATCATTTTCAGGATAGTAGTTGTCTTCATTAAAACGCTCTCTTGCCATACCACTTGTCGGTTCAGCGCCATCCCAGAAGTATTGAAAGGTTTGTCGCTCTACGATGTCAAGAAGAGCGGAATCGGAAATAGTTGAACTTATCTGATGAGGCGAAACATTTTTTTTCACCTGTGATTTACACAAAACGAATGTACAGGCAAGGGAAAAAGCAGCTATGATGATAGTGAACCTAGACTTCATGACATTTGTTTCAGAGATAGGGAGCACTAAATCCCAATGATTGCAGCCCAGCCTTTGTCTCCGGGCAGCTAGTAAACAAGTTCCATAGTAAGCCGGTTCTATAATTTTCAATCATGCAAATAATGGGTCCTTCGTCGATGGCCAAATAGGAGTTGGCAAACCAAAGGTTATGCAAACTAAAAGCATCCTTAAACCCATATCCACCCCACAGTTTGTCACCCAACACATAGTAAAAGAATT
>VBAU01000436.1:0-905 GCA_005883855.1 Bacteroidota bacterium | reverse complement strand
TGTCATTCGTCGGTGAACTGGCTGTATAGCCATTCTCAATGTCGCTTGCCGTTAGCCCCCAGCAGGAATCACTGTACCCAAAATATTGTTTTGGATTCGCCTTGCAATACTCGTAATTGATCTTTGTATGATTGAGTGTTTGCAACTGGTAGTTGGCGTAGACATCCGCTAAGCCATTTGGATTGATTCCAAGAAATGAATAATGTTCAAAAAACAGCGGGCCTCCGTATGCTTCGCCGAGTGGCAACGTGTAACCATAGTACGTATTGCCATTTCTCTCGGCGCCACTTCTTGCAAACCCACTATCGTAAACTGATTTTGGAATTCCGTGAGTAGGTGATGAAGCCGCCATCACGTAGGTGATTAACGTTTCATTCCATCCTTGTATCGGCACATTCACAGCCCAACCATAATTGGGACTCCAATTCCAGTACAGCACATTCTTTCCACCCTGCCTGAACCAATCCCAGTCTACTGCGCGCCACAAACTGTCAATATTGTTTCGCAAAGTTGTTTCGGCCGCATCAGTACCGTTAAAATATTGTCGGGCTGTCAACAAGCCCATCATCATGTACGACGTTTCTACCAGGTCTGCGCCATCATCATTCGATGCAAAAGGAACCACAGCTCCTGTTGTTCCATTCATCCAGTGGGAAAAAGCTCCGTGGAAATTCGGCGCCGTGTTTCTTAGGAAGGACACAACTTTTTGCACTCTTCCCAAACCATCGCTCCTGGTGACAAAATTTCGATTCACAGCGACGGGGATTGCCATAATACCAAACCCCGTTCCCCCGGTTGTTACGGTTTCCCCCGAAGTATTTCTTTCCCTGGCCATGCCACTTACAGGATGACCAAAATCCCAGAAGTATTTAAATGTTTGCTGCTGAATAAGAGTTAACAAAGCA
>VBAU01000435.1 GCA_005883855.1 Bacteroidota bacterium | reverse complement strand
GATGAAGAAAATGTTGATTGATCGAACTGTGACGCACTTGGGTATTGATTTTCTCGAATTGTAAAGTTGTGTGAAGTATCAGTTGTCTTGCGTTCAAAATCGTAGAACTTGATCATTGAAGGAGATATTTGTTGAAGTAGACAGCCTTTGTATGCTCGTGGGAAATATTTTGAAAGGTTTGGACGTCGTTCTTTGGGGATTTCAGCATATACAATGCAGCCGAATGGACGGATGTGGCCAATTGGTGTGATTAACTGATCGTGCCATAGTGAGAACGGAGTGTCGTAGCTTATAGCTGAGTGTGGGAGACGGTTCTTGATGTATGCGGCATGCTGTAGTGCTTCGGACCAGAAGGATTGCGGCAGATGCGAGTGGATGAGCATTGTTCGTACCATGTCATTGAGTGTTCTGTTTAAACGCTCCGAAATGCCATTGGATTGTGGCGTGTAGGGCGCTGTTGGCTGATGTGTAATGCCATAGGATGACAGGAGAGGTGTAAGGAAACCTGTGTATTCGCCACCACCGTCTGTACGTAGATATTTGACCTTTTTATCTGCTTTAGTGTGAGCATCTTTGATCCATTCATCGAATTTGACTTTTATTGTTGAGGATTTCTTGTTGGGAATACCATAGACCCATGAGTAACGGGAATAGTCGTCAGTAAATGTAATGAAGTAGGTAGATCCATCAATGGATGGAGGTAGAGGACCGCATAGGTCAGAGTGGACGAGCTGAAGCTTTTCGGTAACTTCCAGTTCTTGGCGAGATTTGAACGGTAATTTGTGTTGTTTCGCTAATATGCATGATTCGCATGTTGTAGTATCGAAATTTGTAGCGATCGTAGGGATTCGGCTGATGGATGATGCAGAAACGTGACCAAGACGATGATGCCAATTCTCGGAATGGACGGTAGGAAAGATTTCTTGATCTTGAGCAGGTGTTGCTGACCAATCATTTGAATATTGACTGGATTCAGGGGTAAAATTAGATTCAGGGGTAAAATTTTCATCTTCTGCTTGTAGCATTGCCAAGAATCTTGTTGCTTCGTATTCGCTTGTTTCTTCATCAATTTCCATTGATTCTGGGTTTTCAATCGAAAGGTCTTGATGAGAGGATTCGTTTTGCGGTGCTTCTTGGATGGAGATAAATTGCGAGTTTGTGAGCGAGTTTGTGAGCGAGTTGTAATGTTTGTGCGGTATACCCCTTCTGAGACCCATGGAATATCATCGGAATGAATAGCTGATTGTAGAGAGAAGCCGTTTTGACGATCTGAGAGATGGATGGAATCATTGGAAAAGCTAATATCGAGTTGAAGCTTGAAAAGAGAGAGAATTGGGAATTGTGCTTTGGGCACATAAACCACGTCTTGAATCGTATGTTTTCTTTGCTGACGATCGTGTAGGATGACAGTACCGGTTCCAAAGGCTTGTGTGGTCATTCCTCCAAGCCCGATTATATCTTGGGGCTCAGCATATGGCGTGTATTTGACAAATCGTTCTTGGAATGGAGTGAGGTGGATATTTGAAGCAGAATCGAGGATCCATTCGAACGGATTGGCTGGTTTGGATTTTGTGTCTTTGTTGACGCGTAAAGTAACGTGCGCTCTCATGAACGGATTGTATTGACCGTAGGTACGGGATTGATTGGGACTGCTGTCACCGTTGTTTCCATTGGATGAGTATTTGTTTCGCAAACGAGGATTTTGTGGTTTATAACCAGAACGAGTT
>VBAU01000434.1 GCA_005883855.1 Bacteroidota bacterium | reverse complement strand
TTTCCTTCTTCTTTTGAAAGCATATGGGTGGATTGAGGAAAATAAAAAGAGTACTACCTCCATTCTACAGCTCGGCTAATCATGACAAAAGGCTGGGAGAGCAAGACAATCCAGGAGACACGAATGTATCAATATTGGCAAACCCTCGAACCCGAAGAAACACGAAATCAAAAGTCAGTAATCGCGCGTTGGAACCAAATGCTCTCGATGTTCAAGTTTGTTGTCAGCTTCAATGACCACAGGATTGCTGGCTCGACAGGCCAGCCCAATTGGTTTCGATTAACTCCTGAGGAACGGAATGAACATTTGCAGGCGAAAGCACAAAAAGAAAAGAACTTCAAGAAGGTTTCTCGCCCTTGTCAACTTTGCTAATCCTAGATCGCGCTCACAGAACAAGTGTTCGACGAAATGTATAAGATCATGGGCAATCGGGCCAATGTTAAACCTCCACATACATTCAACCAAACCACTCCTGCGCAACTCAGAGGTCAAGTTGACGACGATACGACGGACTCGACTGATGTGAATACAACAGACTTGGAAGGATCGCAAAGAGGGAAGAAGAAGCGACGAATGTCTATGCGCCCTGACAGCCAGGAAACTATCACGGCGATGTTGGAAGTCTTTCAAAATAAGTGGGACGACGACAAGAAAACAGCTGCGAGTATCCGTGCGGACGAAAAGGAGGAAAGGCAGAGCATTTTGGCAGTCATGCAGTCAAGTCAACAAAGCTTCAGTGCCGTCATTGATGTGCTTCGAGTTATTTCAGAGAAAATGTAACTGTCGTTGGCGTCGGGCAGATTTGATTCAGATTACAAGTAAAATTCGATACATTTCATAGCTTCTAACTAGTAACTTATATCTTCTAATCTTCACTGGCATCCAAGTCATCTTGCTGTGAGCCTTCTTCCTCATCACACCATCTGATACGACGTAAGAATGCTTCCCGTGTTGGTTCCCACAGATCGTTCCATTCTCCTTCACCATCATCATCATCATCCAAGTCCTCCGAGCGGTCCTCGCCGGTCATTGCAGCCGTTCCAGACTGACTCGCGCCCGCCGGCATGAGCTCTGCAGGGGTGAAGATGTCCTTTTCATGAATAGCATCACGCGAATCAATCAGAAAGTTGTGTATCGTACAAATGGACGCAATGAGTTGAACGCAAAATGAGTAATCTTCGGCTGCACAACGCAGTGGCTTCTCAAATATTTGAAACCGCCCTTTCAACAGACCAAATGCATGCTCGACATGATATCGTGCTCTGCTGAGGTAGAAATTGAGATGGCGAACAGATGCATCAGCGCATTCTGTGACCTTGTAGGTCGTGACCAAATGTCGAGAGTTTCGGTATGCAGAATCTCCAAGAATGAATGCAGGAATATTCTCCTCCACATCTGTCCCAGTCGCCATAGGTGTTGTGCCAAGCCGACTGAGCTCTGCCTCATAGACGTTATTCAAATAAGAATTCTGAAAGACCCGGCTATCTCCAACGGATCCTGGCCAGCCGATTTCGAGATCCAGAAAGCGTTTTTTATAATCGACAAGGGCTTCAATTAGTTGATTCTACCAGGCGACTGACCTTGCATGTTGATACTATAATCCGATTTTCGATTAAAGTAAACGTTGCCGTCTTCACAGGGCTTCTTTATTTGAATATGTGTGCCATCAATCGCGCCATAGATTCCGGGAAATCCACCAGTTTGCTGCTTCCATTTCTCCATGTTGACGCGCGCTTCTATCGCGGTTGGCAAGCGAATGTATATTGGATACAGATGCTGACAGATGGCATTGGTGCATTGGTGGATACAGGTGCAGGCTGTTCTTATTCCGATTCCTAGTTGCATGGAAATTTGGGTGTATGTCAGGCCCTGAGTGATGAATAGCAAGTATGCGACAACACGCGTTCGAGATGGTATAGCTAGCCGGAAGTGTGTGTCTCGTTTCTTAATATAAGGTTCTAGATGTGAGTCGATAAAACAGGATAGTAACAGGTACCCAGAAGACCATGAAGGAGTTCAAAGGACTTTCGACTCATGCGAAATGTTTTCTCAAATCGTTCGTCGCGAAGCATGTTTCCATTCAGAACATGTGTGATCCAATGATGACTCCGTTCGTCTACCCAGAATCGTCGAAAATTATATCCAATCCCCGCTGCTAACTCGTGTACGATCATGCAAATGGCACCCATGTCATCATCGTCGTTGTCATCGTCGCGCTTTCTTTTGGCGACGCGTTGCTGTCCTCGGGATTGCGATAGTAGGAGCCTGGCAGCGTGATTTCTGAGGATGGAAAGTGACAGTATGAGGTAGCAGGAGACAGCTACCATCGCTTTGAGGACTTCCGGCCGTGTCATAGCGACGTGGGGCGAGGCCGTGAGGGAAGGACGTGTTGTGGGTCCGGAGTCGTGATGAGAGTGTGTTTGCAGAAAATTTGATGATTTGGCACCCCCGATTTTGGCGACACCAAACGACTACTGCTTTGGGCAATGGATTCTACAATTCAGCAAATCCTTTTGAAGATTTGGAGAAATCTGGTCCGGTGGGCAACGTTTTTCGCCAAAACTTTGGTGAATTGGTGATTTGGTGGTTTGGTGGGCACCGGGCTA
>VBAU01000433.1:1769-4967 GCA_005883855.1 Bacteroidota bacterium | reverse complement strand
TGTCCAATATATTTTTATAGAAACGAATCAACTTTTTTTCCTCATTTTGCCAGCTTAATATTTCCCTTGTCTTAACGCAATTTTGCTTTAGCTGTTCTAATAGAACACTGTTGCGCATTAAATTGTTTATTGAATCAGCAATTGTTTTAGGGTCAATATCGTCTACAAGTACGGCGACCTCGTATCGATCATTTAGTTTCTTGTACTCGGGAAAACTTACATTTATTTGAGGAAGGCCCGCATGTATGTAGTCAAAGAACTTATTAGGGAGCGCCAGGTATTGGTTGATTCCGGTATTCTCAGGAAATGCTACTCCAATGGTAGCTGTTTGCGAAACCCGCCACAAATCGTCTGGAAGCAACATACCCTTCAATTCAATTCTATCCTGCACATCATTTTTTGCGATTAATTCTTTTAGTTGCTCCATGAAATTTCCATCTCCGCATATGACCAGTTTATAGTTCACCATTTTCATCGCAGGTATCAAATATTCAAACCCCCTCGCTTCATTTACTGCCCCCTGGTACAAAATGAATTTCTGTATTGAAGTCACGTCATCAAGTGGTTTCAGAACAGGCATATTGCGTATGGTTTCATAGTTTACCCCATACCGCCTGTTGAACTCTTCCGCGATACTTTCACTTACCGTGTATCCCCATTTAAATTTTGGAACGGCATTTTTTTCAATTCTCTTCCAAATCTTTTCTATCGCCGGTCGTGTGACCACTTCTTTTAAGCCCGTAAATAATTCATGGGCGTCGTAAATGCGCGGGATATTTTTTAATCGCGAAATGACAAGACAAGGTGAAATGGTATCAAGATCAATAGCACAAATGGCATTCATCTTTCGGAAGAGTAAAAAGAACAAAAGACGCAGGCTGAATTCTATATAAAACAATTTGCCCTTATCGAACCAACACCACAATCGCTTTTGCTTATACTTTTCGTTTCTTACCGGCAATGAGTGCTTACGGTTTCTTCCGACTAATACAACGTCAAAACCGTTTTCTGACAACGAAGAGCAAATGCGTTTCATTCGCTGATCGTAAACAAGATCATTGGTGACCGTAAAGTAGATTTTTTTCAAATTTTGATTTTGACATGCGCAAAGAAAGGAAAATCTTTTTTCAACACAACAAAAAACCCCGCAAAGCGGGGCTTGAATTCATTTCAACTATTGATTATTATTGCTGAACTCCTTGCATACTGTTCTGCATATTTTCCTGCTCACCTTTGATGTTTTTCTTTTTGAATAAAGCCACATCAAATTTTCCAAAACGAAGGGCAAAATTCAGCCTGAAAAATTGTGCGTCCCGTCTACGAACATTGTGTTGTGTGAAATAGTCTGCTTCTGTATAAACGTCACTTTTTCTTGTTTTGAAAATATCATTCACGCTTAAGGTGAACGAAGCCACCTTATTTTTCAGAAATTCATACCTCAACGCTGCGTCTACTCCCCATGTTGGATTTGAATAACCCTGCGAGTTGCCGCTCACCGAAGGGCCAAAACCTCCACGGCCGCCCCCAGTGGCACTTGCGCTACCACCCGGCTGTAACACCGTCTTTGATGTGTAATCACCCGATAATTGCATCGTGAAATTTTTTGGAAGCTTAAAGCTGTTATTGATTTTTGCAAACCAACTCCATACCTGTCCAACTGTTTGAATACTGTCCGCCGCATTGATCTTCGAGGTGTAAATGTTCAGGTTGCTGGTCAAATCCCACCACTTGGCTGGCTTGTTTTTTCCGGTAAACTCCAGTCCACCTACGAACCCCGAATTAGCATTGATGTAGGTATTTATAAAAACGGTGTCTTTTTTTATCGGGTTTACCTCTGTGGAAGTATAACGTGTGATCAGATCAGTTGTGCCCTTGAAGTAGGCGGAAATTAATAAGGTATTGCTTTTCGGAAATATCTTCTGATATGAGACCTCAATCGAATTAGTGAACTCAGGTTTGAGATCAGGGTTACCGCGACTTAAATTAAGTGAATCCGAGTAGTCGGTAAATGGGAATAACTGGAAGAAATTGGGACGATTAATTCGACGAGTATAATTTAATTGCAGCTCCTGGTTACCTTTTAGTTTTTCTGAAAGAAATAGGCTGGGAAAAAAGTTTATCGGGTAGTTATTGCTATAAGTATTGGATGTATCCTTAAAGCCAAAGCCATCCTTGACGCTGCTGTGAACAGTGCCATTATAATCGGAACCCTCAATACGCAACCCGATTTGATAACCAAAATTATCTTTTACGCGGCTGCTATATGTGCTGTAGGCGGCGTAGATGCGCTCTGTGTAGCTATAGTTCGAGGAAAGTGGTGGAAGTTTGGTAAGCGAGTTATCAGGATTGATCACGCTGAAATCGGTCCTGCTATCGACATCCCTTTGTAGCATTCGTGCACCAGCTTCAAATTTCGTCTTATCATTGATTGGGTTGGAATAATCGGTCTGAACAGTGAACTGTGCATTTTCGCCTGTATTAAGTTGTTGTTGCCTGTATGTTGAGGTTTGAGGGCCGCCAACAATTGCGGAAACGTAATTACTAACCAGGCTTGAATTATCATTCTTGAATTTGTTATAGTTGAGATCAGCCGTCAGTTGATGCCCATTCTTTGGGAAATTATGAAGATAACTGAGTGCGCCGCCTCTATTGTTAAATATTCCTTCGTTGTCCGCGATTCGATTTGTATAAGATGACTTGTTAACGCCGGAGAGTGTGTCGACGAAAATGTCGCTATTGATATCTCCGCTAAAATGACCGTGCACCAGGACTCCCGAAGCAGTGATCGTATTTCGATTGTCTACGAAATAATCAAGACCGACTCTCCCAAAGGCAAAGTATCCGTGGTTTATGGTTTTGTCCTCCTGGTGAAGATTTGTGTAAGGATTACTCAAAAATGTATAGCGATCCGTAACGCCCTTTGAAATGGATTTTCGTTGGCCATAATTTCCGTTAGCAAAGACATTTACTTTCCCTTGACGTATATTTATATCCCCGCCGGCGTTGAATTTTCCGCGCATATCAATACCGGCTCTCACATTGCCGTTGTAGCCGGCCTTCCTGTTTTTCTTTAATACAATGTTTAGAATACCGGAGGTTCCTCCCGAAGCGTCGTACTTTGCAGAAGGATTTGTAATCACTTCAACGGTGGCTATCTGGTCGGCCGGAATCTGGTCAAGCGTAAGCGTGGTGGGTCTT
>VBAU01000433.1:0-1724 GCA_005883855.1 Bacteroidota bacterium | reverse complement strand
CATTTACAGAAGGAACATTCTTCATTACATCGACCGCTGTTCCGCCTGCTACGCTAATGTCTTTTTCCACATTATAGATCTTACGGTCCACACCCAATTGCACCAAGGGTTTTGATCCGGTGACAGTGACATTGGCAAGAACTTTTTCATCAATTTGAAGTTTAATATTTCCGAGGTCTTTATCCAAATTGCCCAGCATGCTCATCATATCCTGGCTTGCATTGTTGTTATTGTTGTTACGAAAAGCTTTCATATCGACCAATGAGACCGTTTTTTCGTAACTCTTGAAGCCAATGGCAGTAATCCTAAGTTTGTATTGTCCCATGATGGGAACCCCCTCAATGCTAAACTGCCCATTATTTTTTGTTAGCATTCCGTCAATGATCACGTCTTTTCTCTTTTTTGTAACTGTGTCGAATTTATTTTGCACTAGTTGTACAGAAGCTGCTTCAATAGGTTTGCCTGTTATAGAGTCGAGCACTTTGCCGTAAAATGCGCCATTTAATTGCTGGGCCATGCCGCCCCGGTTACCCCCGCCGGGCATCTGGGCAAACAAAAACAAGGAGACCAATAAAGTCGATACAGTGCATAGAAATTTTCTCATTATGAATTTTTTTTATTCCGACAGCTATCGGCAGGGTGCAAATGTCCAAAATCTTTTTGACCCAATGATTGATGATTTGATAGGTGGTTTGACGATTATACCAGTCAAACCTTGCGTGTTTCAGGTCATTTGGTTAAAAATATTAGCAACATGGCGATTAATCCAATGAATGTATCGATGAGCGCACTGATCAACTGCCTTGGATTAATTCTTGAAAAATTTTTGTGGACGTTGCTTCCATTTTTGCAACAGAAAACTGTCAGTATTTCTGCTACCAACTGTTCGACATCGTTATCTCCGACAAGACGGGGGCATGTCATGCATCATTTTCGATAAAAGCGAATGAAAGGTCTGCAGTTTGAAGCAGATCATGACTAGCTGACACGGGCAAAAAAATGACCGTGATCAATCTATAACTACACCAGCTGGTACCATTCATAAAAAACAAAATCCCGACGAGTGATCGGGATTTTTAGGGTGGCTGATGGGGGTTGAACCCACGGCCCTCAGAACCACAATCTGATGCTCTAACCAGCTGAGCTACAGCCACCGTTTTTTGGGGCGACAAATATATAGAAAAGTTTCTGGTTGCTCATTTCTGGTTGCGTGTTTCTGGTTGCGGTTACTGGTATAATTTTTTCATTTGGTTTTGGCGCTTGGTATCATGATAAAAAGTGACCAATGAGTGGCAACAAGCAACGGGTCACCTTTCATCAAAAAGATTGGTTAAAAGGTCCAAACAGTACCAAATCGTCCGTTTTTACGTTATTTTTGGATTATGCTTAAGGCATTAAAATACATGACAAATATGAAACGACTCCCGATCCTATTGATGCTGGTAGTGGCAGGTACTTTTCTGGCATTTCAATCTCTCGGAAAAAATTCAAATCCACCTTCGAAGTATGAAAAAATCCTGAGAAACGTGGGCCAAATGCTCAAAGAAGCGCATTATAGTCCCAAAGATATCAACGATGATTTTTCAAAGAAGATCTTCAAGAAATTTCTCAACGATCTCGACCCCGATAAAGACGTCCTGATGCAGGCTGATTATGACGCCTTGAAAAAATATGAAACAAAAATAGACGATGAGATCAGGGGCGATGCTCCAGTCGAATTCTTT
>VBAU01000432.1 GCA_005883855.1 Bacteroidota bacterium | reverse complement strand
ATAGACTACAAGAAATAAAAAGAAAAATAAACAGAAATTACAAAACAAGATCAGTAAGTGAGCACAAGAACGATTTAAGTGATTTCATGGACAATATAGAAGATATAATGAACTATCACAAGAAAACAGCTGATGAGACTGTTGGGATCACAGCCTTACAAAACATTAAAGATATTGTCAAAGCCAATCCCAAAACCGATAAGTATTATAGAGAAATACAACGGACCGTTCAGCCCCTAGAACAAGAAGCCTCATACGATCAGCTACAACAAGAACTTAAATCTTATTCTAATATAAATAGACTACAAGAAATAAAAGAAAAAATAAACAATAATTACAATACATTGGAAGACAGTAAACACAAGAGTGACTTAGGCAAATTCATAAGCAACATAGAAGATATAATGAACTATCACAAGAAAACAGCTGATGAGACTGTTGGGATCACAGCCTTACAAAACATTAAAGATACTATTAAAGCCAATCCTAAAACCGATAAATATTATAGAGAAATACAACGAACTATCCAATCCTCAGATGAAACCTCCACGAGCGTATAACCGAGCGTATAACAAATTCCCTAGGTCAGCAATCTGGGGTTGACACGAGGAGTATGCTGGAGGGAGAAAGAGGTAGAAGAAGCAGAGCAGTAAGAAGGGAGCCTGAGATGGCACGACGAAGCCCACGCCCAGAAGCAACCCACCACGTGGTGCTGCGACCTACGCTTGAGAAGTGCGAAGGATGTGGGGAAGCTTTATGGGTAGCGCACCACAAAAGGCGCACAGTGACAACGCTGCAGGGAATCTATGACTTACGGCTGGTAGTGCGCCAGTGTCCCAATAGCCAGTGTCAAGAGTATCATCACAGATATCGGCCAGAAGAGGAGGGGAGTTGGGCCTTACCCCATGGAGAATTCGGTCTGGATGTGATAGCCCTGGTAGGGGCCCTGCGGTTTCGGGAGCATCGCAGTGTGCCCGAAATCCATCAGGAATTACTCCGACGCGGAGTCCAGATCGCTGAACGCAGCGTGGCGCATCTGATCGCACGCTATGAAGAGCTGGTGACGGTGCATGTCACCGATCGGGACCGTATCCATGAGAAGCTTAAGAAGCAGGGTAGAGTGATCCTGGCAATCGATGGCTTGCAGCCGGATGCCGCACACGAGGTCCTGTGGGTGATTCGCGACTGCCTCTCCCAAGAAATTCTGCTGGCACGTCCCTTACTCAGTAGTGCCCAAGGGGATATCGCCACGCTCTTGCGCGAAGTCAAAGAGCTGCTGCCTCCTGTGCCAGTCAAAGGGATCATTTCCGATGGCGAGAAGGCCATTCGAACGGCTGTGGCCGGGATCTTTCCCAAGATTCCTCATCAATTGTGCCAAATCCACTATTTGCGCGACGCCGCCAAGCCCATCGTCCAAGCCGATCGGCATGCTGCCACCCAATTGAAAGCCCACGTCCGAGGCATCCGCCCAATTGAACGAGCCTTGGAAGCACGCACAGACGAGTCTGCCCAGGATGCTCGGGACTATTGCTTGGCGGTGCGCAGTGCGATCACCGATGATGGACATCCCCCATTGAAGCTGGGTGGGATCAAGTTGCATACCCGTCTCTCACAGATCCGTGACTCCCTGGATCTGGTGGCCCAAAAAAGGGGCTCGGGCCTTGCCTGCAAGAGCTGCGGTCCATCCTTACACGTGGACTAAAAGCAACAGCGGGGATGTTCCCAGTGATCGAGCAGGCCAATGCTTGGGTGCACCACATCGCCCAGATCTTGGCCAATCACGAGCACCTCACAGGCAGAGAGGTCCGTGCTCGAATGCTTCGATGGCTCGCCGATCTGCAGGCACAGAAGGCGCAGCTTGACCCCCAACAGGCCAAGGTCATCGATCATGTGGTCAAGACGACCCGCAGCTTTGCCCCAGGGCTCTTTCATTGCTATCACGTGCCCGATTTACCGGCGACCAACAATGACTTGGAACAGTGCTTCGGGTCCGTACGCTATCATGAACGACGAACCACTGGCCGCAAAGCCACCGTTCCCGCCCTCGTGGTACGGGGATCGGTGCGTATCGTGGCAACCGTTGCTACCAAGACTCGCCTCTTCTCCGCTCAAGACTTACGTCCCAGAGATCCTCACCAGTGGCAGTCTCTGCGTCAACAACTCAGCTACCGCGAGCACACGCGCTGCCAACAGAGACGGTTTCGCAAAGATCCTGCTGCCTACTTAGCCCACATTCAAGCACGCCTCCTCACCCACGAGGCTGCTCCCCCGTGAACTGATCAGCTTGACTCACCCCAAGTTTGCCTTTCTAGCAAATTCCCTATATATGCAAACTAGGGTTGACACAAGGTGAGAGGAAGAAATTATCCTCACTCCAACCAAGCAGACCTCACCCCAAAATTGCATATCTAGAATTTACATACCTCAACTAAGGGCGATTAGTTCTGCACACCTCAACCAACCACACAGCACACAAGAGACACCCAACATCGCGCAGCGTGCTACCCCTACGGGTAACGCAAGATAAAGCAACTTCAAAGTTTGCACAGTTTTTACACAAAAGTCACACGGATATGCTTCCCAAGAGCATCAACAATATACAATCCTTGTGCAATTACTCCTAGCCAATACACAAAGATTGCGCAACAAGCTCCTCACATAACAGCACCACAACCCAAAAGCAAAAAAATCAAAGTACAGATTTCCCACCGGCTTCAAAAGGAATCACCCCCAACTTGCATATAGCCCAATCGCTACAGCTCAGATTGACAAAATTTCAGCTCAAATGTATACTTGTTAGTGATCCGAATACGTTTCAGTTTTTGACGAAGCCCGCAAGGGAGTAGGATTAGCCAGTCGAAAGACGGGGTGACTAGCTCTACACAAGCTAATCTAAAAATACCCACTCTCAGGAGTGGTTTTTTATATCTCTTTTACAAACTTCCTCCTTTCCACAACAGCAAAAAGCTTTCCTGCATAACTTTCCCCTTCCAAATAATCACGCACAAAACCCGCGAAAGCATCCGCAAGTCGTAAAAACACACTCTGCTCATCCTTCATACCACGAACAGTTTTATACTTTACTCCTAAGCTTCTAAGATTAATTCGCATTAAATCAGCCTCCTTTTTATTCAACCCATCAATCACTATAGTAATAAAATAATCACCAATAACTGACACATTCACAACTTTTATAGAATAATTATATTTTTTCGTATCTTTATATACCGCATAAAATAATATCTGCTTTAACGCATCAATTTTTAAAATTTCCTGTATAAACTTCTCTTTCAGTTTATTGTCTGTATTCTTCCATTTATATTTATTCTTCCCTGTATCCTTTTCCACTTGTTCAAGAACAGCCTCAAGAGCATCTTTCTTTCCCTGCTCAACAAGCACACCAAACACCAGAAAAAACTTACCATAGGTATCTTGACCAGTCTCATCTACAAAGAACAGCAGCTTAGTTTTATCCATACGCACCCTACTAAATTTAGATCATCCAATAATACCCGAGCATGACTAGCTTTGCAACAAATCCCAAGAGCAAAAAATTCAGCTCAAAATTCCTTGACTTCCAAAAAAATCACAGGTACACTATCTACATACGCAGTTTTCTACAGAAGCAGATAGCTATATATATACTGAAGTAGAAAGCAACATACGTATCTACAAAGTAATGTATTTACATAGTTTTCTACAGATATACAAAAGCAGAAAACTATATATACGCAAAGCTACAGATACAGCTACAAGAAAGGGGAAGCAATGACACAAACAGCCATCAACAACCAGAACCACCACAAGCCCCGCAAAATAAGCGGAATTAACGCCAAAGGTGGAGTAGGTAAAAGCACGATTTTAAAAAATCTTGCTCACAAACTTGCGATCATGGGATACAAAATACTCTTTATCGAGTGCGACTTTCAGCGTAACACCAGCAAAATGTTACCAGAGCAACCAAAGTACGACCTCACTCATGTCATCATGGAACAAGTTCCCATCAAAGAAACGATCTACCCACTACGAGAAAACCTCTTTATCCTACCAGCAGCCCGCAAACTGGACAAAGCAGCAAATTACATCGTTGTAAACGGACGAAGAGCATACGATGTACTCAAACTACAAATAGACACGTTAACAGAATATGACTTTATTCTGTTTGACTACCCTCCAAACTGGACAGCAGTAACAGAAGCAGCTTTAAGAGCAAGTGATGAATTATTAATTCCCGTTCTCTTAGAGCAGTATTCCATAGATGGACTCATAGAATTATTCGACAAGATACAAGAAGAACTTTATGACCATAAGCTAACAATACTTGGCATTGTTCCTAGTAACGTTAATTTCAGTACTTTACTAAGTCAAGAGTATTTAGATCAATTAAAGGATCAATTTCCAAACCAAGTAACTCCATATATACGTACAGATAAACAGATACCAAGATCACAAGCATTTAGACAAACAATTTTCGATTTCAACCCACGTAGCAAGGCAGCTCAAGATATAGAGCAATTAGCAATACACATTATCACCACAGGAGGAAACAGCCATGAGTAGCCAAAACCAAAACAAGCGCAGTATACCAAACGCTTTTGACCAAGCCCGCAACACTGGAACCGTAGGAGGCTCAGGAGTACCACCAACAGAAGAAAATACAAATATAGAG
>VBAU01000431.1 GCA_005883855.1 Bacteroidota bacterium | reverse complement strand
TAGAATAAAGAAACTACATCTTTTGTGCCATAAATCTAAGGACATCGACGGCATCACTCATAGTTTCTTGGTTTTTTTTCATGATATCTAAAATCTGCTCCCTTCCCTTCTTTTCTTCATCACGGGCGAGCGTATCCACCATCTTCTCATCCTCCCATTTCTTTTCAAACACCTCCAGCATCGTTTTTATCCCTTCATTTGGATCGCGCGTTCTGCGTTTTTTCTTCGCTCTGTGCGTTACTCCCGTAAGAAATGGGTCTCCTGAGTCATCGACAGGAACATCATTACTTGCCTCATCCTTCTGTAACTCCCGAGGAGTAGAAGTGGAGTCGCTATCGCCTGTAAAGCTGTTTTGATTGAGGATGAGAGGGGGGTTGACATTAGCACGACCGCCGAGAACTGGTTCCATTTCTTCAAATGTTTTTTGTGTAAGTGGAGTCTAAGATTAGCTGAATCAATAATGTACAGTAGATGTAACCTTCTTTCCCATTGCATATTCTGCCTGTTCTTTAGAAGACATGCGAAACCAGTTCGGACGCCCTGTCGACCCAACTATTTGATGTTTGTTGAAACTGACGATAAATCTATATAATTAGTCTTGTAGATACGATAAGGAACAACTTGAACTTCGATACCATCTCGCTCCAACGCATTATAACAGACTTTTGCGTTCGATTCGGCTCAGAAGGCACAAGACTTAG
>VBAU01000387.1 GCA_005883855.1 Bacteroidota bacterium | reverse complement strand
GCCAACTCCCGACCCCATAATTATTCCAAACACCACTGATGCTTTTGGAAACTTTTGTTTCACAATTCCCCAGTGTGTTTCGGCCAGGGCAAAGCAATTCGCATCATTGGCCAACTCGACAGGGATCTTTAAAACTTCTTGTAGATCTTTTTTTAAAGATCTCCCATTCAAGGCGGTACTGTTGCAATTCTTCATGGTTTGCAAATGCGGATCGAGCACGCCGGGTGTTCCAAAGCCAATTGTTCGCGGCTCCAGGCCCGATTCATTTTGCATTTGCTTCACAAGCTTTTCAATTTGTCTCAATATGTGCTCATATCCTTTGGAGGCCTCTGTATCAATCCGAGTCCTGATGATCGCAGTAGGATCGTTCAGCGATGGAAGAATAGCCCCTTCAATCTTTGTTCCGCCGAGATCAATGCCCCATAACGGTTGGTTCATAACAATCAGAATTGTGTGAGAAAATAGCAAGAACCAAAATTTAAGAACCAAATTCAATAACCAGAACCAAATAATATTCAAAATTAGAAATCACAAAAACTCCTCTTTAATAAAATCTTCGGTTTAAATATTTTCATTTTTGATTTATTTGGAACTTGTTTCTCGGTTTTCGATCTCGGTTCTTTCTTATTTACAGCAATAATTTCTTCTCAAGATCTTCCAATGACACTCCTTTTGTTTCAGGCACACGCGTGAGCACCCAAATAAGTTGTAACACCATCATGAAAGCAAAAAAAACAAAAATGGGCCATGGGTTTTTCCCAAATATCCCATGATCCTTGTCTAAGAACACTGGGGTTAACAGTGTGATGATTGCTGCAAATACCCAGTGAGTGCTGGCGCCGAACGACTGACCCAATGCCCGCACTTTATTTGGAAATATTTCCGCAATGAAAACCCAGATAACGGCTCCCTGGCCAACGGCATGAGAAGCGATGAAAATCAGCAAAAAAGTCATCAGGAAAGTCGGGCTTCCGCCCGTCTTAAAAGCAATGGCAACCATTGATAAACTGAGAACGTAACCAATCGAGCCGATTATGAGAAGAGTTCGTCTACCCAACCTGTCGATCAGGTATAGGCCAACAAATGTAAAAATCAAGTTTGTTCCACCAATGGCAATCGAATTCGCCAATGACTCTGCGGCTCCCAGCCCTATGCGCGAAAGAATTTCCGGCGCATAGTATAAAATAAAATTAATGCCCGACAACTGGTTGAAGAAAGCAACAAAAAAAGCAAGCCATAAAACTCTTTTGTACTTACTGCTGAAAATTGTCTCTGCTACGTGATGGCTTTCAACCACGGCATTTGCGGCAATGATGTTGTTGACTTCTTCATCCGGGTTATTGACGCCTATTTGAGAGAGCACTTTTTTCGCTGCTGGTAAATCGTTTTTGATTGATATGAGCCATCGCGGGCTTTCTGGCACAGTAACAACCATGAATGTATAAATAAGGGAAGGGATGGCGAGCACACCGAGCATCCATCGCCAATCCTGTGAACCGCCTACCCCCTGCAACAAATAATTCGAGACAAACGCGATCAAAATTCCTAAGACAATATTGAACTGGTACATCGCTGTGAGTCGACCTCGTGTCTTTGCCGTGGATATTTCAGAAATATAAGTTGGTGCCACTACGGATGAAACGCCTATACCAAGCCCTCCCACAAAACGAAGAAAAGAAAAAACGTAGGGGTTCGGGGCTACCGCTGTTCCTAGTGCAGAGACGGCGAATAGGACCCCTATCCAAAAAAGAGTTTTTTTTCGTCCAAACCTTTCAGCAGGTATGCCACCGAGAAGTGCGCCCGCTACCGTTCCCCACAACGCCATGGACATGATAAACATTCCATGAAAAAGCGGCGAAGTGTGCCATAAATTTTTAATTGGCTCGTTGGCCCCCGAAATAACAACAGTATCAAATCCAAAAATAAAACCGGCGAGAGCTGCTACGATAGAATATCGAAAGAGGTTGTTTTTCGCCATAAGCAGTCGTTCTTTAATCAGGAAGATATGAAAACTAAAGCAACTTAATGGCTCTGTGCAGGTCCTCAGGAGTATCAATTTCAATTCCCATGTAGTCAACACAAATCATGCGAAGGGGAATGCCATTCTCAAGAAATCGAAGACATTCAACTTTTTCTGCCGCCTCGAGTGGAGCGACTGGCCATTTTGTAAAATCAATCAATGCTTTTTTTCGGAAAGCGTATACACCGATGTGCTCATAATAGATGATCGGGGCTTGCGTGTCTCTCGGGTAAGGAATTACACTTCGGCTAAAAAAGAGAGAATTCATGTTGTTGTCCACCGTGACTTTTACAAAGTTTGGATCGTTGATTTCTTTCTCATCGGCTAACTGTTGCATCAATGACGCCACTTGCACGGTCGGATCATCAAATTGCATTAGCAATTTTTCCAGGGGCTCTTTTTTGATAAAAGGAGTATCACCTTGTACATTGAGGATAATGTCGACATCCATCTCCCCTGCCGCTTCCGCAATTCTGTCGGTGCCACTCTCATGTTCTTTTTTGCTCATGATCGCGTAGCCACCATGAGAATTAATTTCGTTCAAGATCACGTCACTATCCGTCACGACAATGACTTCGTCAAATAACCTGGTTGCAGTTGTTGCTTCATAGGTTCGCAGGATTACGGTTTTGTTGCCGAGCATTTGCATCAGCTTGCCGGGGAAGCGCGTAGCATCATACCTCGCTGGTATCATCGCAATCCTCTTCATCGTGTAAAAATATGGGAGAATAAGGAAAGAGATCAGCTAGCAACAATGGAATTGTTGCCGCCGAGCGTGCGACCCTTTGACGTCACTCAGGGCAGGCTGCACGAAAGTTGAAAGGAGTGACTAAAATTATTTCAATTTTTGTAAAGCTTCCCCAAGCTTTGAGATCATCTCGTTAATTTCATCCTTCTTACAAGTTCCTACACTTAATCTGTACCACGGTGAGTTGTGGCTTGCGCCAAAAGCGTAAAAAGGAACAACAGCAAGACTGGCCTCATTGAGAAGATAAGCAGTTACATCACTTTGATCAGAAAGCAATTTTCCATCCGCTGTTTTTTTACCTGCGAGGTC
>VBAU01000386.1:4529-9439 GCA_005883855.1 Bacteroidota bacterium | reverse complement strand
TCAGGGATCACATTTGTAGTAGTTCCTCCATTGACCGATGTTATCGATAGCACCGATGAGTCAAAAGGATCTTTGTTGCGACTGATCACCTGTTGCAGACCAATGATCAGGTGCGAAGCAATAAGTATAGGATCGACGGTAGTGTGAGGTGAGGCAGCATGACCGCCTTTTCCTTTTATTGTGAAATATAATTCGTCAGCGCTTGCCATCACCCGTCCGCCTCTGAAGCTTAATTTTCCCGTCTCTAACTGGGGATTGACGTGCAAAGCGAAAATCGCCCGTGGCTTTGGGTTCTCAAGTACCCCGTCTTTGATCATGATGCTGGCACCACCAGGGTTTCTTTCTTCACCCGGCTGAAAAATCAGTTTAATGGTTCCTTCCCATTCATTTTTTAATTCGTTTAAGATCTTCGCTGCACCCAACAGGCAAGTCGTGTGAACGTCGTGCCCGCAAGCGTGCATGATGCCATCGTGCTTCGATTTATAATCCACATCGTTTTCTTCTTTGATCGGGAGGGCATCCATATCGGCACGAAGTGCGACAATTTTTTTTGCTGGATTTTTCCCTTTGATCAATCCCACAACACCGGTAGTCGCTTTTATTTCGAAAGGAATCTTAAACTCATTAAGTTTTTGCTGTACAAATTTTGAAGTTTCAAATTCCTGGTAACTCAATTCAGGATTTGCATGGAGGTGGTGACGAACACTAATGAACCCAGGAGCATATTCCTTAGCCAGCGATTTTATTTTTTCTTTAAGCATTTAATATTTCCAGTTGAATTAGCGTACAAAATTAGGCGGTTACCAACTTACTTTCCTTTGTACTTAAAATTATCGGCGATGACCCTGAGAAGGTATTCCTTCTTGTCGGAAAAATATTCCCAAAACATGGCGCCGGCAAGATGATGTTTTTTTACATATTTACATTTCTCACCCACGGATCTCTCATCATCGTAGGAGATGAAAATTCTTTTTTCCTCGTTGAACAGGTAGGGCGCTTTGGCCAGATCATCCCAATATCTTTTGAAACCGTTCTTTTCAATGATACTATCTTTTAAAAATGTAAATCCGCCACCGCGTGCAGGTTTTACTGCGCGTTGATACAAACCGTTGTTGGCGTTAGAAGCCATTTGCCAACCCTTACCATAAAAGGCGATTCCAATTACTATTTTTGAAGGCGGCACCCCCGCGGCTAAAAATGCCTGGATGGATCTGTCCGCAGAGTACTGGTTGCTATCTCCTGATGAGACATATAAGTTTGTGTGGTGACTTGACAGGCTATCTGATCCATCTGCATAATCATAGCTCATCACGTTGATGTAGTCAGTGTATTGCTGCACTTTGCCCATTTCAGTATGATCGATATAATCCTGGGAGCCACCGACAGCCGTGGTGATGTAGTATTTCATGTGTGTAATCTTGCTCAAACTGTCGAAGTCCTGGCGAAGGTGTCTAAAAAGATTAGTGTAGTGCTGTTTGTCTTCGGCACGGTAGGTATTGCTGTCCCCAATCATACCCGGGTATTCCCAATCGATATCGATCCCATCCAGGTTATATTTTGAAACAATAGCAACAGCACTTGAAGTAAAATTCTGAGTGGAGGTGTCTGTGAGCACTGCGTCCGAAAAATTTTTGCTCCAGCTCCATCCTCCAATGGAGATCAATACTTTCAATTCCGGATTTATTTTTTTCAGCTCACTTAGTTTCCTGAGGTTCACGGTGTCGGTCGCTTCGTTATGTAACCAGGCACGGTTGTCTTTTATGTCGACAAAAGCATAGTTAATGTGCGAAAGCCGCCACACGTCAATGGAATCTGTTCTGATCAACCCACGATAGCCACCCACATAGCCGATGATAACCGGTTTTCTTTTCTTAGTCGAATCCCTTGTGAAAGCCAGCAACACAACACTGATTAAAATACATAAAGCATAAGTGGTACTCTTCATAGTTATTTTTTCTTTAACGATATCACATATTGATAGATCATACCAGAGACATTTGCCATTGTTTTCACAGCCTTATCTTCATCTTCGACATTCTTTGACAACAGGACTAACACATACTTTCTGCCGTCCGGCAAAAACACAATGCCCGAATCGTGGTGAATGCCGGTAATGAAACCCGTCTTGTGAGCAACTTTTACATCCTTGGGTAACTGCGCAGGTATAATGGTATTGAATTTCTGATCGAGCAGAATGTCGATCATTGCTTCGCAAGCTTTTTTATTGACGGCTTTCCCTCTTGCAATCTTTTCAAAAATCAGCATGAGATCGTATGCAGTAGTTGTGTTGTTTAATCCTTTGTCATACGCTTTTTGATCTTCTACGCCGCGGAGTACTTGTATATCGTTGGCACCATATCTTCGCATCGTTTGGGTAACATTGCTGGCATCCACTTTTTCGATGATAAGGTTTGTGGCCAGGTTGCTGCTCACAACGATCATTTGATAAACCAGGTCATAAATACTTCTTTTCTCACCAAGATGTTTGTATAATTCAAACTCGCTGTCGTCCGACGAATCCAAGGCAAATGAACTGCTATCCACTATCGATCTAAATTCGTTTTTGAGAACTAACGAATCGTTCAGGGAAAATTTTTTCTTTGAAGCTTGCCGGAACACTTCTATCATCACCGGTGTTTTCATAGTGCTGGCTGCGTGGAAAATTTCTTTTTCGTTTATTATTAATTCTTTTTTTGAAGAAATATCCTTAAAGGCAACCGCAAACGTTCCTTTTGGCTGAGACAATTGCTCGATTATCTGCTGCTTTAGATTCTGCATGGCGGTATCAGGTTGCGCAAATAAATTGAAGGGGGAGGACGCCTCGCACAGCATCCTTGTAGGCGATAGAATTATTGTGCGAGGCGAGGACACTTCGCACAGCATTCCTTGTAGGCGATAGAATTGTTTGCGAGGCGAGGACGCCTCGCACAGCATTCCTTTAGGCGATAGAATTGTTGTGCGAGGCGAGGGCGCCTCGCACAGCCATCATGACGGAGAAATTAGTAAGGAAAACTTAATTTTAATCAGCTTGCAGTTTCAAAGTTCATTAAAACCAAACTATGTATATGAGAAAACCGTTCCTAACAGGGTGCTACCTGGTTTTTTCAGTTGCTTTTCACCATCTATACTCTCAATCAATCGAATCCTACTTATCACCGTCTTTTCCGTCAGAAATGACGACCAGCAAAGATGGAAAAACTCTGGCCTGGGTCTTCAATGATAAAGGTTCCAGAAATATCTATGTTAGTAGCAGCAATGGAGAGAACCTGAATCAGATTTACAATTATATGGTTGATGATGGCATAGAGATAGCCGATCTTACGTTTGCCGGTGGTCACATCCTTTTTGTTCGTGGCAATACAGCAAACAACAGGGGAGAAACGGCCAACCCTGCTTTTTTGCAAACTGCGACAGAGAGAGTGATATACATTATTGACCAAACAGGGAGTAACCTGCGCAAGATATCCACTGGATCATCTCCAAAAACTTCGCCCGATGAAAAATCTGTTGCCTTTATTTCAGGCGGACAAATATGGATGGCTTCCCTGGCAGACACGTCTCAACCACAAAAATTATTTTCCTCCCGGGGCAGGCAATTCGACATTCGATGGTCACCCGATGGAAAAAAAATCGCCTTTGTCAGTGATCGCGGGGACCATTCGTTTATTGGACTGTATGACCTCGGCAATAAATCGGTGAACTTTATTGAGACGAGTGTTGACCAGGATTTTTCGCCTGCTTGGTCCGGTGACGGAAATTTCCTTGCCTACATAAGAGTGCCGAATATTCACAATCAACTTCCATTTACGCCGGTTCGTGAAGCGAATCCATGGAGCATACGACTGTATGATGTAAGAACTGGCATGGCCAAAGAAATATGGAAAGCGTCGCCGGGTAAAGGCTCTGCGTTTGTCGCCGATCTTCCTGTTGCAGATGGTTATTTGTGGTGGTCGGGCGATCAAATCGGTTTTCCGTATGAAAAGGATGGATGGGTTCATTTGTATGTGTTGAATCCGCAAAATGGAAATGTTCGTTTGCTTACGCCCGGAGAGGGAGAGATTGAAAACGTAGAATTATCGCGTGACAAGCAACTTATTTATTATACCACTAACATTGGCGATATCAATCGCAGGCATATTTGGCAAGTGAATGTCGCCAACGGAAGAACTGAACAACTGACAAAAGGAGAGGGAATTGAGTGGTCGCCGGTTGCTACCGAAAATGGGCTGGCAATTCTTCACTCGTCTGCTGTAAAGCCAGCGTGGCCCGCAGTGCTGCAGAACACATCAATTGAAGATTTAGCCTCCGGCTTGTTTCCAAAGGAATTTCCCTCAACGCTTGTCCGGCCGCAGGCGGTGACCATCACCGCGAAGGATGGAATGAAAGTCACGGGTGATCTTTTCTTGCCAGCAAACTATAAAGCCAACGAAAAACATCCTGCACTAATTTTTTTACATGGTGGCTCAAGAAGACAAATGCTTTTGGGCTTTCATTATTCAAACTATTATTCCAATGCCTATGCCCTGAACCAATACTTTGCAAGTAAAGGGTACATCGTCTTGTCACTGAATTATAGAAGCGGGATTGGTTATGGACTCAATTTTCGTGAGGCGATCAATTACGGTGCAGCAGGAGCAAGTGAAGTAAATGATTTGATCGGCGCAGGGCTTTATTTACAAAAAAGAGCCGATGTCGATGCCAAAAGGATCGCACTGTGGGGTGGATCTTATGGCGGCTACATGACTGCTCATGGACTGGCGCAAGCACCGCAAATCTTTGCTACTGGCGTAGACATTCACGGAGTGCACAACTGGAACGACGAAATCCCAACGTTTGCTCCGTGGTATGATTATGCCAGGTTTCCTGAAATGGCAAAGACCGCTTTACGGTCATCGCCTGTTAGCTATGTG
>VBAU01000386.1:3177-4513 GCA_005883855.1 Bacteroidota bacterium | reverse complement strand
ATTGGAAAGGGCCCGTGTTACTGATACATGGAGATGACGACCGCAATGTTCCCTTTAGCGAGTCAGTGAATATTGCGGAGATCTTGCGCGGACAAGGCGTTCATGTTGAACAGTTGATCTTTCCCGACGAAGTTCACTCGTTTCTCTTGTATCGAAATTGGATAAAGGCATACAATGCAACATTTGAATTTATCGACCGACAATTCAAACATTGAGGAAGCTGAAAGAACCTTGAATTCATTAAAAGTGCAGTTTTATGAAACACACATCACGTCGCAAATTTTTGCAAAGCTCATTAAGCGGTTTAGGTTTTCTCACAATACCCGCAAGTTTACAAGCGTCGGCGACTACATTCAAGAAGATGAAAATCGTTTGTGTGGGTGGTCACCCGGACGACCCGGAAAGTGGTTGCGGTGGTACGCTTGCGAAGCTTTCTGCATTAAATAATGATGTTACGGTCATTTATCTTACAAAAGGTGAAGCAGGCATCACGGGCAAGTCTCATGAAGAAGCAGGAGCAATAAGAAGTAAAGAAGCTCTTACTGCGTGTAAGATCTTAAATGTGAAAGCGGTTTTTGCTGGTCAGATTGATGGAGATACTGTTGTCAACAATGAATGGGTCGGCAAGATGCAACAATTGATTGCCGCTGAAAAACCCGACATCGTCTTAACCCATTGGCCTGTTGACTCGCACAAAGATCACCAGGCCGCAAGTTTGCTGACCATTCAAACATGGATGCGGTCAAAAGAAAGATTCGACCTGTATTTTTTTGAGGTATGCGCAGGAGAGCAAACCATGGTTTTTCATCCCACCGACTATGTTGATATCACTGACATGCAGGAACAAAAACGCAAAGCAGTGTTTTGTCATACCAGCCAGGATCCTGATAGCATCTATAGTTGTGGCCACTCCTCTATGGAAGATTTTCGGGGCAGAGAGATCGGTGTAAAAGCTGCTGAAGCATTTGTACACATGACCGGCAGAAAAAATGGAATCCCGCCATGGGCACTATGAACAGATTTGTCAATTAAATTGAACGAGTGACTAAAATCAAGGCGAGGCGAGTGATTTTTTTGTAATTTTCGATTAGGGATTCTTACGGAAGGTGTCTTACCACGCGTCTCTCATTCTAAAAATATTCTCATGCCTACCTTTTCTCTTACCGTAAACAATAAACAATACAGCGTAGAAGCGGAGGCTGACATGCCGTTGTTGTGGGTGCTTCGTGATCTGCTTGACCTCACCGGGACAAAATATGGATGCGGCGTAGCAAGCTGCGGAGCGTGCACCGTGATGATGGACGGCAATGCTGTGTTGTCGTGCCAGCGACCGGTT
>VBAU01000386.1:0-3159 GCA_005883855.1 Bacteroidota bacterium | reverse complement strand
GAAAATAATAACCATCGAAGGTTTGTCCGAAGATGGTTCCCATCCTGTACAAAAAGCCTGGCAAAAAGCGGGCGTCCCGCAATGTGGTTATTGTCAGCCTGGGCAAATGATGGCGGCCGCTGCGATGCTTGAAAAAAACAAGAAACCGAGTGATGAAATGATCAACACAGTGATGAGTAACAATCTCTGTCGCTGCGGAACCTATCACCGGATCAAACAAGCCATTCAATTTGCCATCGAAGAAATCAACAAAAAATCTTTCTGAACTGATTATGAAAAAAGTAAAAATAGATCGCCGGCATTTTATAAAGATCAGCTCCATGGCATCGGGAAGCTTGGCCATCGGCTTTATGGTTCCCGGTTTGCCAACACTCGTTTCATCGCCATTCGATTGTGAGTCTTTTCAGCCTAACGCTTATTTGAAAATCGATAAACAGGGAAAGGTGACGGTTTTTGTCGCTAAGCAAGAATCGGGACAAGGCGTGGATACCGCGTTGCCGATGATCGTTGCCGAGGAATTGGACGTTGATTTCAAAGACGTCAAGTCTGAAATAGCTCCATTTGGCACGTTGAAGGAAGGTGAACATGATACGGGAGGAAGCCAGAGCATCCTCGATATGTATACCAAACTTCGCAAAGCCGGTGCAGTGGCAAAGGCTATGCTAATTACCGCGGCAGCGAAGGTGTGGAATGTTAAAGAATCATCCTGTGCAGCGGATAATGGAGAAGTTGTGAACACGATATCGATGAAAAGAATTAAATACGGAGAATTAGTCTGCCAGGCTGCTTTACTTCCCATACCAACTGAGGTGACATTAAAAAGCCCGAAAGATTTTAAATTAATCGGCAAATCAGAAAAACGCTCCAACTTAAAAGACGTTCTCACCGGCAAAGCCAAATACGGCCTTGATCTAAAAGTTGATGGGATGGTTTATGCCGTTGTTGAAAGATGCCCTGTAATGGATGGAACATTGGTAAGCTTTGATGATGCGGCCGCCAGGAAAGTTCCCGGCGTGCTGAAAGTGATAAGTTATAAAGGAACAGGTGTTCCTATGCATGTGAGGGCGGGCGTGGCTGTAATCGCAACCAACACCTGGGCAGCAATGAAAGCAAGAAAATTGCTGAACATTACCTGGGATGAAGGCAAAAAAAATAACGAGAGCACGCAGGAACTTTATAAAACGTTCGAAGCGAGAGCGAAAACAAAGCCACAGATCGATGTCTATAACAAAGGTGATGTTTCAAAGTTTGCAGGACAAAATGAGATCAGCGCGAGTTATGCTGAACCGTTCCTGGCGCATGCTACGATGGAGCCGGCAAACTTTATTGCCTCAGTAACGGGAAATAAATGCGAATTGTGGGGTGGACTACAGTTGCCTGATTGGGCCGTTAATACCATTGTCAAAGATTGCGAGATCAAAAAAGAAAATATCAAAGTTAATCTTGCATTGATGGGCGGTGCTTTTGGAAGGAGATTACATTTTGATTTTGCCATTGAGGCCGTAAAAATTGCGCAGCAGTTTGATAAGCCTGTCAAATTGGTTTGGGACCGCACGGACGATATACGTTTCGAACCCTATCGGCCGGCAAATTATCATGCCTTAAAAGCAAACACCGATAGCAAGGGCAACGTAGTCGCATGGCAACATCATGTGCTTGGCACACCCGTTTCTTTCATGACCGATGGTCCTGATCCAAAGAATGCTCCTGAGATGGATGGCGCGGACCGTGGTTTCGTTTATGATGTGCCAAACGTCCATACTGGCTATACTCCAGTTGATTTTAACATTAATCGGGGGTGGTTGCGCTCCGTGGATATATGCGTAAATACTTTTCCCGTTGAAAGTTTCATTGACGAGATCGCGCAAAAACTAAAAAAAGATCCATTGCAATTTCGTTTGTCGATGCTGGAGAGCAGGCCCGACTTTAAGACTGGTGATAATCCGGGTTCATTAGTGCAGTCGCCGTCGAGGGTAGCAGGCGTTTTGAAGATGGTAGCAGATAAAATTGGATGGAAGGAAAAAAGAAAACCCAGCCATTATATCGGCCTGGCCACGCACTCGTTCATATTTGCTAAGTCTTACGCTGCTCATGCAATAGAGATAGAATTGATTGAACCGAAGAAATTCAGAATTACAAGAGTAGTTGCTGCCATTGACTGCGGAATTGTTGTGAATCCTGATGGCTTATTAAACCAAATGGAAGGTGGGTTGGCGTTCGCACTCACGCAAGCATTGAAGGGAGAAATAACAGTGACTAACAGTCGAGTGGTGGAGGATGGTTTTTTCAGTTACGAGTTGCTTCGTTTTAACGAAATGCCACCGGTTGAAGTTTACGTGATAGATAGCAAAGAAGAACCCGGTGGAGTAGGTGAGGTGGGCTTGCCAACCGTTGCACCGGCTTTGTGCAATGCATTAGCTGCTGCCGGCTACCGACCACGGACATTGCCTATACGAAACGAAGGGTTTAGTTGGGTCTGATTACAGTTGTTATTCCATAGGTTTGTCAGTGAGAAATATTCTTTCGTCGGTATTTTCGTGGGCGTCTGCGTCCATAAGTATTTTCCAGACTCCATTTTCTTTCCGGAGCAGTACATGAAATTTTCCAAAGCCGGTTCGTTGTTCGCCGGTCACAGGATTGATACTCGTCGATTTAACGGTAAGCGATGCTTGGTAACTTTGCAAGTAGAACAACAACTCTAATGGAAGCGTATCAGAAACAGGTGTCGTCAGAGTTACATGCATGGCAAAAGCGAATGCTGAAACGCCCCTCTTTTTTCAATAACCTTTCTAAACGCGTTCAAACGAAGATCAACAGTTGGATACCAGAGAAGATTCATAACGCTATCACCGTAGCTATTAAACAGATGATACGCGGTGTGTTGTTCGGAGCCAGGCACACAACGGCAAAACCATTAATAAATGCGTCGTTACGCAACAGAGAGGAATTGGTCATAAAAAAAATTGATGTTTATCGGCACACAGCTGCCATCGAAGGTGGGATCACTGGTGCCGGAGGCTTGTTGCTCGGACTGGCCGATTTTCCGATTTTGATTGGCATCAAAATAAAGTTATTGTTTGACATTGCCGCTTTGTATGGTTTCGATGTTGATGACTACAAAGAACGAGTGTACATCCTGCATATTTTTGAATTAGCTTT
>VBAU01000385.1:2810-4757 GCA_005883855.1 Bacteroidota bacterium | reverse complement strand
ACTTTGTGATTGCCTTCAATATTCATTGAAAGATCGATCCGGAAATTATCAGGAATGCGATAGCCATTTCGGTCCGAATACAAGACCCTTTGGCCACCGGCATAGTAATACATCCCAATCGGAAGAGTGATAGGGCGACCAGTACTGTAGACGACATTTGTTGAAATACTGAAACGATGAGATAATTTAAAGTTACCAACGAAATTCACGTCATGTGGCTTGTCGTAATTGCTCGGATAATATTCACCGCGGTTGATCACCTCACCAGCCAGCGGGTCGTCCTGTTTCAAGAAAGTTCGCGAATAGGTATAACCCACCCAGCCATTTAGTTTGCCGGCTGTTTTTCTCACCATAAACTCTATACCGCGGGTGTTGATCACGTCCGTTTCAATGTGATGATTCATCACCAATACCGCACCGCTCTTGTAATCGAGATAATGCGTCATTCGTTTGTAATAAACCTCCACCGAAGTTTCAATAGTGTTTGATTTAAAGTTCTTGTATAAACCGACCGAAACTTGTTCTCCTTCTTGCGGCTTAATGTTTGGATCGCTTAATTTCCAAATGTCAGTCGGCGCAATAGCTGTTGTATTGGACAACATGTGTATATACTGCCGTAATGAATTAAACCCGCCCTTGATTGAAAATTCCGGAGTAAACGCATATCTCATCGCAAACCGGTATTCGGGTCCATTGTATCCTTTGATAAACTGTCCGCCTCCATAATGTTTCGAGTCAGTGATACTTGATTCTTCTTTTGGCAAGCCGTCCGCATAAATGTTAACCGTTTGAGGCCCGAGGTACTGATAGAACGAGTAGCGTAATGCATAATTGATCGAGAAAGCCTGCGAAATGTTGTAGTGGTCACCCACATAAACCGCGGATTCAAGTGCCTGCTCCGCGGCGATGACATCTGGTTTAACAAGCGATTCTGATCCGACCGGTTGCAAAGATCCCGGGTTGAGTTTATAATAAATAGAACCTAATCCAAACTCGAGCGTGTGCTTCGCACTCAAATAGTAACTGAGATCCGCCTTTAAATTCGCCTGGCTCACATTAAATCCCAGGTCATACGCAAATACTTTGTTTGCGTCACTGCTGATGTCATATTTATAAAAATCATACCCTGCTGTAACAACATTGTTTAGTCTATTATTGAACGTGTGGTTCCATTGCAGCGAAATGTTCCGGTTGCCAAACTTGTACGTAGTATCATCGTTGAGATTGAAATGATCTGTACTCATATAGGCGGTCAGATAGATACTGTTCTTTTTGTTGATGTCATGGGCAGTATGCAGTACAACATCATAAAATGATGCTTTACTGTTTTTGTATTGGTCAGGCAAAAAGTTGAGAAGCCAGTCAGCATAAGTAGCCCGGGCGCCAAGGACAAAAGACGATGACGAGTCTCTTCTGAACAAGGGACCCTCTATATTGAAACGGCTTGTCACCGGACCTATTCCTGCGGATCCTGAATAATTTTTTCTGTTACCATCTTTCGAACTAATGTCGAGCACGGACGACAATCGTCCACCATACTTTGCAGGTATGCTACTCTTATACAACTGAACATCTTTTATCACCTCCGGATTGAATGCTGAGAAGAAACCGAAAAAATGTGTGGGATTGTAAATGGTAGTGCCGTTGAATAAAATAAGATTTTGATCAGTAGCACCTCCGCGAACATTAAACCCAGCACCCGCCTCTCCTACAGATTTTACTCCGGGCACATTCAAGATTACACGCAGAACATCTGCTTCTCCAAATACGGTTGGTACCTGCTTGATCGTACTTATATTCAACTTTTCAACCCCAAGCTGGACGTTTCGCACGTTACTAACTTTCTTTGATGATATTACCACTTCTCTTAACGAAATGATCTGGTCATGAAGCTCTATATCCAGTTTGCCATCAGAATACAGAAGAATATGGCGACGTGTATCTTTT
>VBAU01000385.1:0-2781 GCA_005883855.1 Bacteroidota bacterium | reverse complement strand
TAAAGTAAGCGAGAAATAACCAAACCGATCCGTGATGCCACCGACTCCGGCATTTTCTTCCAAATAGATTGTAACCCCTGGTAATGATTCCCTGGTTTTATCATCACGCACATAGCCGGCTATTGTTGCCTTATCAGTTTTGTTGCCACTGTTCTTCGTTCCAATTTCATACAACTTGTTCTCGAGCGACGCCGAAACCGCTTTGGTGTTCTCGGTTGATAAAACGTCGGCAATATTGTTAACAGCGGTATCGCTGACCTGGTTCTTTTCAAAAAATCCTACCGGTAATTCGGTCCTGATCATCCTATCCCTCAGCAAAAAAACATTGTTGCGCTCATCGATACTAAAATGAAACCTGGCCGTATCGAAAGCAAGACTCAGAACCTTTGCCAAAGGCTGATCTTTTACAGAAAGATTTATTTGAACGCTGTCAAACTGCCTCTGATCATAGTAAAAACGATACCCCGTTTGCGTTTCCAATTCCCGCACAAACGGCTCTATCTTTAGGTCTTTAAAATCACCAGTGATCAAAGGGCCAGTCTTTACCTGTCCCGACAAACAGGCGTAAACAAATGAGAGAACAACTAGAAGACTAATGTGCCGCATATCATTTCGTTAGCTGATCATAATATTCAACTGCCATGAGCGCTGCCTTTTCAGGAGCCTTTTTGAATTTCACTTTGTTCTTCTTAAGATATTGCTGCACCTCCTTTTGCTTAGGTTTTACAATGGCGAGGAGGCTCTTCTTGCTGTTGACCGGATAAAACATATTTCCTTTCCTGGCATAATAGATGCTCTGGCTAAACACGACATTGCTTATTTCCATGTTTGAATACTGTTGTGAGATTTTTTTTTCTCTTTTGGCAAACAGCGCAATTTTTCCGTTGTATAATTGCTCATAAAAACCAGTCTTGATCTCATTCGAGGAATCGTGTACTAAACGGATGAAAGTATGTCCCGGTAGTTCAAACCATTGTATTTTCTCGGCCGGTAAATTGATCTTATAATATTTGTGATAGTCGAGAATAACGACCTGGTCTCTGACAATATCATAGAGCGTGGGGACTTCGTCAAATGTCATCCCGTCAAATTGAATCCTGGCATTCACAAAACCAGGCGATCCAAAGAATGGATGCCCATCCTGTATAATGAAAGGGACCTCTATATACTGGCTTCCATTGTAGAGCGGGGCTTGTTCACCTAATGACTGATAATAGACGTCAATTATTTTTGAAGCGTTTTGTCGTGATGAACTATCAACGGCCTGGGCAGACAGACGTAGTGAGGGTATACAAATAAGCAGTATGTAAAACAATCGTCTTGGCATTCGGAAACTCGGTTACGGGCGTCTCAACCAAAATTTAAATTTAAGGAATAATTTCCGTTGGCACCGACTGTTAACAACAAAATGACAAGCCGCAGTCAAACATTAGCCGATTCCTAATGTGCCAGGATTTTTTTTGCATTGCCATTATAGATTTTTTGCAAGGTAGCGTCGCTCAAGGACAGCCCATATAACGGCCAGTGATAATTGAAGAGATCTTGCTGATAAAAATGTTCATCGGCAGTCTCCAAAATGCGAAAAGTGGTTATGTACATCGGTTTTGCGGCACCCATATCTGTTCCATAAACAATCCGGTCAGCATATTTTTCCATAAAATCGTGAACATAACGAGGGATGGGAGCAATCTCACCGTAACGTGCGGCGATGTCGGCGTACAAGTTCGGATACGCGTCAAACAATCGTCCGAGCTTGCTGAGATCGGAACAGCAATTAGCGAGGTGGCAGGCGATAAAAATAGTCCTGGGGTTATTTTTAACTGCATTCTCGAGGGTTGTGACTAACTGGTCATGATTTAAAATTCCCTTTTTCGTCATGTCCACTTTCCATGTGGCCGCATTCATGAGTCCATCGTTTGTCGAGTCAATATTCTCATACATCCAGGCATCTTCAGCAACGTGTATACTTACCGGCATATGAAGTTCAGCGCATTTCTCAAGTAACGGTTTCATACGCGGATCATCAATGTGTAAACCATAACCGGGCACCGGATGAGAGTACAATTCTCCCAAGCCTTTGTCTCCTAATTCTCCAACTCCTCTTGCGCCTTTTTTATAACATCTTTCGAGCTCGGCGATCGCATGTTGCTGCCATCCTGGCTGCTCGTACCCGGTATAATCAAAGCCACACCATATCTCAAACTTGTCCTTATAGCGCATATATTTTTCAACAACAGAATCAAATCCTGCACCTGCTGAGTAAGAAAGAATGATAGTTTTTTGAATACCGACTTTATCCATGGTTCGCACCCATTCATCAACTGCTGAATTGGATTTTGGGTAATCATGAGAATGAAAATCTATCACAGGGTATTTAGCCGTCTCAATTTTTGTCTCAGGAATTTTGTAAATAGAAACCGGGTGAAAATCTTTCAGTTTTAAATTACTCACATCCTGGCAATATGCCGGTGACGAAATACCAGGAATGAGTCCAAGAAGAATTGTATGAACCTTCATTTTTTCACCGATAAGCATTTTATTGTAATACTTTTTCTTCTATTTTTCCTGTCTTTTTATTTTTCAGGATCACTTTCCTTGCTCCATAGTGAGTGACCTCTTCTTTCACTAAATAATGATCCGAGTCGTATTCAGTGAGATGGCTTTCTTTAGTCAATCCTTTCTTACCTCTCCAGTCTTCAAGTTTCACCGGCTCCCACTGCCTTGATTTTGCTGAACGATAGGCAGCATCCAGGATTGAATTGACAACGTAACCATCATAAA
>VBAU01000384.1 GCA_005883855.1 Bacteroidota bacterium | reverse complement strand
TATTGACTGATACTCCACCGCATGCGCTTGACGCCGTGGGCGCGGTGAATACAGGCACGGCAGGGCATTCGATTGTGCTATTCAGACCAGGCGAGCCAATGCTTACCTGTCCGGAGGCCGTAGTTATAAGGATGATCATCAATAAAAAACCAGATAACCTTTTTGTAGTAGTCGCTTTCATAAAAACTAGTTTAATGTTGAGAAAAACTAGGCTTCATTAATCGTTGTGGCAAATTGACGGCCCCTCGCGGATGAAGAAAATAGCTTTTTTATAAAAATTTATTTTATGATAACTAAAAGTGCCCCTATTTTTTCATCTCGGCCAACATCCACCAATCACCGTCTCTAACAAAGAGCCATCGTTCGGAAAAATTCTGAATTCCCTGCTGACCCCGGGCTGAGATACTCTCGGCGTACTCGTCAGTTTTCCGCTTGCCTTTTATGGAAGCAGTAAAACGATCAGGGCCCTTATTGTTTTTCTGCTTTACCTCATTAACAGAAACTTCCGTAACATTGGCATTTTTAAACACACTGCTACTCCGGGTATTTTTCATAACGCGCATTACTTGCTCATATGCCTTGTCACCGAGATACTTTTTCACTGCTTCAAGCGTACCGTTTTGCTTTGCCTTTTCTATTTTGTAAAAAACATTTTTCACTTGTTCCACCATTGTCCCATGATCCCAGATCTTATCTTCTTGAACAAGGTGACTGAGCCTGGCGCCAGCTACAGAAACTCTCAAACTATGCCACGATAATTTCATAAAGGACGTTTTCTCCCATTGCGAAGACGATGAATGAAGGGAAGTGACCGCACAATTCTTTTCTGGCTTGCGCGGGTTCCCTTCCAATGACCATAAAAAACATTTCAGAAACCCATTTTAGTTTATTCCGATCACGAGGCCACTGGCGTGGTAGCTCCCTATTGTTATTTTATACATCAGCGCGCCCGAATGATGAGGCCCTTTGTAAGGGACGATATTCGCTATTTTGCCGATGATCATTTGTCTTTGTTCGAAAATTTTTGTTCCATTAGCTGTAAAAAAATCAATGACACCCATTCCACTTTCCGGTGAGTGGATCCGTAAACTGAATTGTCTGTCGTAGGGATTAGGAAATGCGGTGACCAATAATTTTTGGGTTACTGATTCAATTGAGGCTTGACCCGGATTCAAAATTTTTGTCATCAAACCGGGTTGTACGTAAGCAATCGTTCCGGTAAGTATTCTACAGCCATCAAATGCATTGTTGATCGTTGCCACAGCGGTCTGTGCGTCAGCTGGACTGATCGAGGTATTTACTCCGCCTAATACATCGTTGGCCAATTGGAACAACCCGTTTATACTATTTGCATAGCCATTGCCTCCATTGAGATAAGAGACCACGTTATGCAGAATACCAAACTTAGCGGGACTACCCGTAGCTATTCCGCTACCACATGCTGTTTGCGCGGTCGTAACCAACGTGTCCCTACTCAAATCAATCGGACCAAGTGTACTACTGGTGCTAATGTTAAACCACAACGCTATCAGTTGCGATAATAATTGATTGTTGATTTTCCCATTTTGAGAACTACCAGACAGAATCGGAACAAGGCTCCACGTGCTTTGGTCGCTAAAATAAGCGCCATCGTACGGCAAAACATTATCTACCAAAAGAGCTTGTGAATTGCCAGAGCCAGGAAGCATTTTAAAAATATTCCCATTGTTGATATCTGATCTAAACAATGTGAAGAACCGACGATTAGCTATACTGCCAAAAACCTTTGAATTGCCCGAAACAAATGCATTATTCATAAGTTGTGTCGGATTAACGGTCGATGAGCTCCCATTAAGAGTATAACAAGCCGTTCCTTTGTTATTGCCGTAAAAGCCTTGCGGGTGTGAGCAAGCCACCACATTTGGCACATTTGCCAGCGTCCCAATACCCAACTGGCTAAAACTTGAGATTTGTTTGCGTCGTGCAAAACCATCGCTCACCTTTCTGCCCGCTCCATTGTTGGGTTCCAGTGAACTGCCGGGAGGTATTGTCCAATCGGCTCCGTTGCTGCTCGCATCGGGACGACGCAATATGCCAAATTTGTTATCGGCAAGACCAGTAAACCCATTGAAATAAATTTGCAGCGCATAATTGCCACTCGAAGGAGTAGCGTTGGGAACCAAATACCATACGCCACCATTATTTATCCCGGTATAATAAGTGCTGCTCTCCGTAACATTTAACCCTGCATCAGTGCCGGGCTTGGACCCAAACCAAGCTGTGAGATAACTGGTGCCGGTAATATTATTATTAATGAACTGTAACAGATTACTTCTTGCGGAACTTCCAACAGGAAAATCGTATGCACTGGTATTCGACGCAATCCATCTCCTGAAATTTCCATTGGTCCAGCTGTTTGCATAACCCGCGTTACCGGCATCGTTAAGCAATGAAGAAGCAGCATTATTATTGAGAAAAACAGAATAAACTCCTGTGTTGATCTTCCCGTTAATAAGGTTAAGAAGATTTGAAACGGTAAAATTATTATTCAGGTTAAGTCCGGATGTATTTACCTGGACCGTGTAAAAATTGGTGACTCCTGAATAGTTCTGGCCGTTTGAGCTGTTAAAAATAACAATGCCTGTGCCAGTCAGGGCACCCGCCGCTGAATTGTCTGTCCAGTTGCTGATGTTAGAGGTGGAATTATTTTTCAACCGCACTATTCCATTATTAGTTAACCCGCTTCCGTTGTCCAATGTAATTCCGCCTTGCAAAGAAAGTTCCACACCACCTTGTACCCTGATTGCAGCACCGTTTTGCAAATGAAGTACTTCTTGCGAATGAGAAACTGAATAAGATAAAAGGACACTTATCAAATATTTTTTCATAAAATTTCTTTTAGCTGATGAATTCGTTTCGCTCATTACGCATTACCTTATTTCAATTTTGCTTTCATCCCTTCCAATTCCTTTTTCAGATCATCGATTTGCTGTTGCTGCTTTTCAATGATTGCTTGCTGCTCCTGCACTGCTTTCACAAGAGGCACAACAAATTCAGAATATCTCAATCCATAAACATCATTTTGATTTTTTGGTGCATCTATTCCGGAAAAATTAAACCCTAATTCTTTCGCAGACTTTTCAACTTCTTGTGCGACGAATCCTGTAAGCCGGATTTGCTCTTTTTCCTTCAAAGCCTTATCCATTTTGCTTTTTGC
>VBAU01000383.1 GCA_005883855.1 Bacteroidota bacterium | reverse complement strand
CTTGTAAAAAAAATTAGCAGAATGATAATGCAACCGCTGAAAGCGTGTTTGATCTTCATATTCCTTTATACTTTGGTTTCATTGCATGTCGCCTCTCAACCGGTTGCTAACAATTATGAAAAGCAATGGAGGCAGGTGGATGAGCTGGTAAAAAAACAATTGCCAAAATCGGCCCTCGAGGAAGTAAAAAAGATTTACCAGCTGGCAAAAAAAGATGCGTCCAGCGGTTACCAGCAGGCACAGGTAATAAAGGCTCTTGTTTACATGATCGGGTTACAAAACGAAATCACGGAAAATAGTGAAGCAAAAAGCATTGCCGACATTGAAAAGGAAATTTCTTCAGCGAACGAACCCGCGAAATCCGTTCTGAATAGTGTGTTGGCAGAAATGTATTGGAACTATTACCAGCAGCATCGCTGGCAATTATATGACCGGACAAACACACGGTCTTTTAAGAAGGACGACATCGCCACTTGGACCGCAGACGATTTCCATAGAAAAATCAGTGAACTTTATCTTCAATCGATTAAGAATTCAGCTCTTCTTCAGCGGACACGACTGGAAGTTTATGATGCCATCATTTTAAAAGGCAATGTTCGTCACCTTCGCCCGACACTATTTGATCTGCTTGCCCATCATGCGCTTGAATATTTTAAAAACGATGAAAGAGACATAACCAGGCCGGCCTACGCCTTCGAAATTGACGAGGCGGCGGCATTTGATCCTGCTGCAGATTTCCTCCATCATAAGTTCATCACGAAAGATTCTGTGTCTTTACAGCATAAAGCCCTTTTACTTTACCAGCAATTGATCGCTTTTCATTTGAATGATGCCAAGCCCGATGCACTAATCGATGCAGATATCGAGAGAATCGAATTCGTGAATGACAAAGGAGTCCAGGAAAATAAGAAACAGCTTTATTTGATGGCCCTGAATCATATTGCACATCAGTATGAGAATGATCCCGCTGCGACGCAGGCGTGGTACCTGATTGCGGCGCAGTACAACCAGGATGGGGCGACCTATCAGCCTTATGGCGATACTTCTCATCGCTATGATAAAATAAGGGCAAAGGAAATTTGTGAAAAAATCCTGGCACAGAAAGATTCATCTGAAGGAAAGATCAATTGCTACAATTTGCTGAATGAGATCAATGGGAAGGACCTGAAATTTTCCATTGAGAAAGTCAATACACCTGCCTTGCCATTCAGGGCACTCATCCAATATAAAAATTTCTCACAGCTCTATCTACGACTCATCAAGGCGGATGAAAAATTAAAGGGTGAACTGGATAATTATTATGATGAGAAATTTTGGAACAAGATTACTGCTAGCAATGTTGTGCGCGCCTGGCAACAACCCTTACCAACTACAAACGATTTGCAGGAACATTCGACAGAAATAAAAGTAGATGCCTTGCCACCGGGCGATTATTTATTGCTCGCAAGCACGGATGAAAACTTTGACCCAAAAAAATCTCTTCTTGGTGCCAGGCTGTTCTATGTTTCCAATATTAGTTATGTGAACAATAGTCAAAATTATTTTGTGCTCCACCGCGAAACCGGCCAACCTTTAGTAAACGCAGATGTCCAGGTTTGGGAACAGAAGTACGATTATAAAACTTCAAAGGAAACAAAGGAAAAAGCTGCTGCTTACAAAACCGACCAGCACGGCTTCTTCGAGCTCACACGTGCAAAGACTCCCAACCCAAACAATTCAAATTACACGTTGGACATTAGTCACAACGGTGAAAGGCTTTTCATGAACGAGTATCAGTACTACTATTACTATAACAATGAAACTGCTCCCGCCGAAGAAGATATTGAAGTCTTTCTTTTCACTGATCGTTCCATTTATCGGCCAGGCCAGATCCTGTATTTCAAGGGCATCGCCGTGAGCCATGAGCAGGACAAGAAAAACAGCGTCAAAACAGGTTATGAAACCTGGGTCTATTTGAACGATGCAAATGACGAGGTTGTCGATTCGATGAAAGTAAAGACGAATGAGTACGGTTCTTTTTCAGGAAAGTTTGAATTGCCGCAGTCGGGCTTGAATGGGCAGTTTTCGATTGAAATGAAAGATGACGAAGGATCTGCCCGCATTTCTGTGGAAGAATACAAGCGGCCAAAGTTTTACGTTGACTATGAAAAAATGAAAGGCAGTTACAAAGTGAACGACAAGATAAAGGTAATGGGCTTCGCCAAAGCCTATGCCGGAAACAACATCGAGCAGGCCACAGTAAAATATCGCGTGGTAAGACAACCAAGATTTATTTATCCCTGGTTATCCTGGCGTTGGTGGCAGCCACCGGTACGGGAAATGGAAATCGCGCATGGAGAAATCAAAACAGACAAAGACGGAAAATTTGTGATTGAGTTTACCGCCATTCCTGACCTCACCATTGACAAAAAATTTGATCCCGTCTTTGATTACCGGATTTATGCGGATGTTACAGATGTGACCGGGGAAACCAGGAGCGGAGAGAAAATGGTTTCGGTGAGTTATAAATCCTTATTGTTGAATGTTGATCTTCCTGGGAAATTACCCGCAGACAGTTTTAAAAATATTTCGATCAGCACCACGAATATGGCTGGCGAATTTGAGCGGGCCAAAGTCACTGTAACGATTTCAAAATTAAGAGCAGAAAAAAGATTGATAAGAAGTCGTTACTGGGAGCGTCCGGATCAGTTTGTCATGAGCAAAGACGAATACGTTAAACAGTTCCCATATGATGAATATGATAACGAGGCCGATTACAAAGGCTGGGGGAAAGAACAAGTTGCTTATGAAAAGACTGATTCGGTTAAGGAGAATTCGGAATTCGATCCCGAAGCTTCGGGGCGAAATTCTAAATTGTTACCAGGCTTCTACGAAATGGAAGTAACTACAAAAGACAAAGATGGCTTGGAAGTAAAGGACGTGAGATATATTGAGCTTTATGATGAAAAAAGTAATCGCTTAGATCATCCTGAATATTTGTGGAGTGAAGGATCAAAACCTGTTGAGCCGGGTGAGAGAACAACAAACAAGGTCGGCACCTCCGCAACTGATGTATACTTG
>VBAU01000283.1:13313-14966 GCA_005883855.1 Bacteroidota bacterium | reverse complement strand
TACTTTCCTCACTTCGGTTGTTGGTGTAGGGATCGACAATGGAAAGCTCTTTTGATGCGAACACCAACAACGGAGTAAAAAAACTGCAAACTATTGTTGTTTTTCAAATGGAGGCATCCCGTGGAAGAAAAAAAGTTTGTCTTAGTAGCAGCTACGGATCAATTGGGGCCTGGGATTACCCCTGGTTTTTTTCTTGACGTTCGAAAACAATGTGTCACGAAAAAGTGTCGAATGAACACGAATATTCGAGTTTGCTGCACACATAGTAAAGGCATATTTAATACAGACCCGGTAGTTGGTTTTTAAAGAACATATTTTTATATTAGCTTAATATTAGTAACACTTCATTACCACATCAAAACTCGAACTCATGAGAAAGAAACATTTATTTGCCCTTTCATTTTCAGCCACTTTTTCACTTGTCCTTCTTGCCCAGGATAAAATGCACCTGCACAATGGCAAAGACGTAGACGTAAAAATCATTAAGGTTTCTGAGTTCACTGTTTCTTACAGCTATCCCAATGAAACAGCTGAACAAACTATTGGAAAATATGCCGTCGGGAAGATCAAATATTCAAGCGGACGGGAAGAGAAAGTATCAGACAAAGTGATAGTCAGCGGGAAAGATGACTGGGAAAAGGTGCAAATTCTTGAAAAAGAAGAAGAGACCGTAGGATTAAAAAGTCTTGGAGAAGTTGGAGGAAAAACTTCTGGTATGATGTCATTTCATACTGCCGCCAGTGCTGATAAAAAATCCATGAAGAAAATTTTAGAGGATGCGGCTGATAAAGGCGCTCAGTTTGTACTGATCACTAAGGAAAAGGATAATCAATTTACCAATCAAAGTAAAAAAAGAGGGGTAGCTTATAGCTATTGATCTCTGTTTTGATTGTCTTCATATCCGCTTCCAGAAGTGGTTGGTCAACTATAAGGACGCCAATATTAAGAAAATAAAGCCTTATAATTTGAATTGATCAATTTAAAGGCTTTCAAAGTGCGCCAGGCGGGAGTTGAACCCGCACGGCCATTGCTGGCCATCCCGACCTTATCGGGACGTGTCTACCCAGCTTAAGATCAATGATTCAAGATACTTCCGACTTTTCATCCTTTTAATTTTCCGTTTAATTTGAAGTTCGAGTCTGCGTGCGTCAATTTCGGATTCGAAAAATTTTGACGCCTTGAGCTCATACGGTCTGCAATTTCTAGTCGCCGTCACCATCCCATTGTTATGACGCTGTAGCCGGGCTGGTATGTCTGCGCAATATCCCACGTAATATCTGTCGCATTTGACAGAGTAAAGAATGTAGACAAAGTATAAACAAGAAAAGCGACTCTCGTCGCTAAGTGCCCCAGGCGGGAGTTGAACCCGCACGGCCATTGCTGGCCATCCCGATCTTATCGGGACGTGTCTACCCAGCTTAAGATTAAAGATTCAATATACTTCCGACTTTTCATCCGTTTAATTTGAAGTTCGAGTCTGCGTGCGTCAATTTCGGATTCGAAAAATTTTGACGCCTTGAGCTCATACGGTCTGCAATTTCTAGTCGCCGTCACCATCCCATTGTTATGACGCTGTAGCCGGGCTGGTATGTCTGCGCAATATCCCACGTAATATCTGTCGCATTTGACAGAGTAAAGAATGTAGACAAAGTA
>VBAU01000283.1:0-13171 GCA_005883855.1 Bacteroidota bacterium | reverse complement strand
TCCGTTTAATTTGAAGTTCGAGTCTGCGTGCGTCAATTTCGGATTCGAAAAATTTTGACGCCTTGAGCTCATACGGTCTGCAATTTCTAGTCGCCGTCACCATCCCATTGTTATGACGCTGTAGCCGGGCTGGTATGTCTGCGCAATATCCCACGTAATATCTGTCGCATTTGACAGAGTAAAGAATGTAGACAAAGTACATAAACAAGAAAAGCGACTCTCGTCGCTAAGTGCCCCAGGCGGGAGTTGAACCCGCACGGCCATTGCTGGCCACAGGATTTTAAGTCCTGCGTGTCTACCAGTTCCACCACCAGGGCGAGAAGAATATCGAACAAGGAACAGGAAATAAGAATGATGAACGTCTGAGCCTTGCTCCGAAAAAAAATCCCGCAATTGCGGGATTAGAGCGGAAGACCGGGCTCGAACCGGCCACCCCAACCTTGGCAAGGTTGTGCTCTACCAAATGAGCTACTTCCGCATGATGTGTAAGAACTAAAACTTTGTTTTGGCCACCCCAATCCGCTAAGGCGTATTGTGCCCTACCATCCCGATAACTGTCGGGAGAGCTACTTCCGAAGTATCAAAAGAGCTACAATATAATAAAGGGGTGGCAAAAATAGGAAATGAAAAACTCTCCAAAAAATTTGATGAAAATTATTTGCCAGGTCAAAATGTAAAGCCCCTGGTAATGCAGGGGCTTCGGTGTTTTTCATGATAAGGTTAAATTGTTGTGTTGGTTTGTGATGCTATATCAGGGCGAGTTGAAGTTGTGTGGTCAGATTGTCCCTGGCGGAAGCCGATCTCGGATTGCAAGTCCTCTATCATCTTCTTGCAATCCGCATATTCTTTTGCATTAATGGCAGTACGCAGCAGGGAAACTAGTTGTTGAGTATGCTGAGCCAGCATCTCAACCAAGGTGGAAGTTTCAACGTTTTGAAACTTATTCATTGTACAGAGACTTTTATGTATAATGCCCCTTTTGGGGTGCGATGGATCCAGCAAAAATCGTGCATAACCCGTTTCCCAAGAGGATGCTTTACACATTTTTTTGAACTTCAAAGCGACAGGAATCACTTTTTGGCTGTTCATTCGAGAAGTGGGTGAGACGGTTCTAAAAAAGCGAATTCCCGTCCGGCGGAAAATTGAGGGGAACAACATGGATGGAAATCAAGTTGTTCGTTTAATGATATTGATGACGAAGAAAAAAAATCACCAACGAGGCATGTACATAGGCTGGAGGCCAACACGGTTAGCCGGGTTAATAATTGAAATTCATTTTCTCAAAGCAATTCCGGAACGTCGATGAAACTGGCTGTTTTTTTGTAGTACCATTATTGTTTTCAAAGGATATTGGATTCAAAGAACAGGGCTGGATTTCTATCCGCGCCCTTTTTTGTGGCTATTTAATTGCAGCTGGCTCCGCCTCCCGGGTTTTCGACAATAGTTTTTCAGTCATTTCATTGGCTCTTTTCAAAAGAGCATCTTTCTTTTTTTCTGCGTTTATCTCTACTTTTTTTACCCGGTCATATTCCTCCATGGAACTGGCCAGAATTGTCTTCCGAAAATTCTTTAGATTCGTGATCAACACTGCATAGTCTTGTATACTGCCTAAATGATCCAGGATCTTATCCAACGACTTTACTTGTTGCCTGGTGAAAAAAATGTCATCTTCGAAAATGTTTGACCAGTAAAAAATATCCTTCAGCCGTTTGCGTACGAGATGCGATTTTTTTTTGAAATGCTTCAAATCGTGTTTAACAGACTTCACCGATGATGCCATTACTCTTCTTACCCTGGCCATCAGTTCGGCCGTATTTACGTTTTCGAGATCCTGGTTTAATTCATTCGTCCATTTGTCTATATGCTCTTCGCTAAAATCTTTTATTATTTTTTGACAGAATGGTGTTATTTGATCTTGCAATAGTTGGAGGTACACGAGTACCGCGCTTAGAGGCGGCTTTTTTCTATCGGAAAAGGAGACTAACAATTTTTTCGCAATATCCATATTTCTATGTCTTCCGAGGACAGAAAATAGTTCGCGAATGGTCTCCGCCTTGCCAGGCTCTCGCTTATTTAACAGAGCCGCATCGAGCCTTCGATAGGAGCGAATTTTTTTTATAGCAACACGAAGATCATGTATGGCGTCAACATTCATTTGATCACGCAACATTGAAACATTATCCTGTAGCACTTTGTGCTCCTTTTGCCAATGCCTTAGTATTGGATTTTCATCAGGCATTTTTATTTAAAGGTAAATTTCTTTCAGGCACCCAGTTTCAAGGGGAATATACTTTCCTCCACAAATAAGTGATGATTGGTGTCTGATTCAAGGTCGTGCAGCAAAGCATAGCAGAGTTTCGTCCAGGCCGAAGCACCCTCGGGGGCTTTGTAGCGATGAGTAAGAGTGCTGATCTCTGAAAATCGTTTTGAGATTTCTTCTTTTACGGAATGTACCTGGTCTTTTAAATAGGAGAGGTCAGACGAGGTATTTGCGTTTTTTCGTGTGGCCAGGAAAAAAACGGTCTCAGAATCCGCGAGGTGCTTTTGCAGCAATTTTCTTATTTCGCCGAAGTGAAGACGAATGGTCGTCAGCTCAGGATAGTTGCTCATATCTTGAGGAGGCATAAATTGAAAACACTGATTGAGCGACGAAAGATTTCTTTTTTCCGACGCATGATATTTATCTGAAACGAGATTCATCAGTTGCACCGCGTTCAAAATCTTCAATTCCTGCTGCATGCTCTTCTTCATGATAAACGAATTCTTATTCAAAAGTATACGCTTGCTAAACCGATGGAGATGACAACGACGGAGCGCATCCATGATTTTATCAGCTCATAACCTGTGAATTATCAAGGACTCCCACGTGGACAATTGAGCTATTGTCCAAACCTGTAACTGTATTCAATTTTCCCTGTCATTACTTTGTCGCGGTTGAAAGTAGCTTCTTTAGTCTTGAGACCTTTGTCATCAAAAGCATACCTCCAAATCAGGTAACCGATTCCTATCGTGGAAAGCGTCGTTATTTTTTGGACGACCTGGTTATTGGCAGAGTACTCAAACATGTAATCCGGAAGCAATCGACGCGCCTTTGTATTGAAACGAACAATGTCGGTCAACCTGCTTTTATCGTCGTAGTAATAGAAAATTTTTTCGCCATTTTTTTTCTTTACAAATGGCAATTCCTCTATCACGTTGCCTTTGCCATCAAGAGTGAAACGAACCTCCGTGGTGTCGTTGGCGTTCATAATCCTCAGCGTCAGCATTGTAAAACCATTGGTGTAGTTCGGTTTCATAAATGCTGTCCTCGGAATCTGTTACTGTATTCTTGATCAATACAGGATTATCGTTATTATCGTAAGTATAGGTGGTAATAGACATGCCGGCTGATGAAGTATCTGCAATACCCGACAATAGTCCCCTGCTGTCAAAATGATAATATTGATTGGCCACGGAGGTCTTATTCCTGGTCGATATTTTCAGCACATCTAGCCGTGGGAAGAAACGATGTGTTTCTGAAAAATCGCTGCTTTTGACACCGTCTCCGTCAAAGCCCGTCGCCTCGACCTCAACTACTTTGTTGTCCTGGTAGACCTTTATCATACGGTTGATATCCTGCGTACCAATGATGTCCTTGTAGTAATACTGAGCTTTTGATGAGAAAGAAATGACCAAAATAAGAATAACCAGGGAGATGTTTTTCATGAAGACAGATATTGTTTTAACGCCAAAAGTAATTCAATTGTTCAGTAACGAAAAACACGGACAGATTTGTATGTCCCATGTGGCTCCGAAAGTAAAAAAAACCTGCCCTCTCTATTTATCAGGTTTACCGCAGCATACTTTTTTATGACCGTGGAGCTGTTTATTTTTAGCAAAAATTTAGTGTGAGCCACGCCCCCGAACGCCAGGAAAAGAACTGTTTGAATTGCGGTGCCACCGTTGTAGGGCGGTTCTGCCACGTCTGCGGCCAGGAAAATGTCGTGCCAAGGGAAGGATTTGGCACCCTGGTACTTCATTTTTTCTATGATATAACACATTTTGACGGCAAGTTTTTCCAGTCCTTAAAATACCTGCTGTTTCGACCAGGGTTTTTATCAAGAGAATACATAAATGGGCGAAGAGCAAGTCATCTAAACCCTGTAAGGATGTATGTTTTTACGTCAGCGATTTTTTTCCTCGTATTTTTTCTGATGGTAAACATCAAAGGCAGGTTTGGTGTATTCAGCGATCAAAGACCATTGACTAACAGCCAGCGTGTGAAAATGATCGGAGATATGGAAAGCGAAATCAATAAAAATAACTCCGATACTTCTGTACTTTCCCAAAAACTAAGGCTTCTGAAAGATACAACCAGGGCATTGTCAAATGGGGACTTGTTCAACGTCAGGATTTGGACTGTCGACAGTAACAGTAGAAATTATCACAGCCTGGCTGAGTATGATTCTGTTCAAAGCGGTCTTCCGCCAAATGAAAAAGACGGGTGGTTTGTTCGCAAGCTGATCAGGAAGCAAATTGAATTGACAAATAAGTACGAGGGCAATCTAAAAGAGCTTGCGCTGGACTGGGTAGAAATTTTCTTGCATAGGCTTCCATATCTTCTGTTTATCTCACTGCCAATCTTTGCGCTCACGCTAAAGTTATTGTACATACGGAGAAGGCAATTTTATTACGTCGACCACGCCATATTTGCCATACATCATTACATTTTCAGCTTTATCATTCTGCTTGCTATTTTGTTGTTGGGCATGGGGAGGACCAATTACCGCATTGAATGGTTAGGCGGTTTGCAGTTAATTCTACTCTGTCTATGGCCAGTTTATCTATATATTGCGATGTTCAATTTTTACAAACAGGGATGGTTTAAAACATTTATAAAATTCACGTTATTGAACTTTCTGGGCTTTTTGTCATTATTAATGTTGTTTGTGGTGTTCTTCGTATTAACGATTTTTCAGACCTAATTCTTTTCTATGTCAAAAGTGAGTGAATCATTTCTTCGACTCGTTTCTATAATGGATGAACTTCGTGAAAAATGTCCATGGGATCAAAAACAGACGGTCGAAAGCCTTAGGCATATGACCATTGAAGAAACCTACGAACTAGCCGATGCAATAACCGATAAAGACTGGAAAGGAATAAAAGAAGAGCTTGGAGACCTGTTGTTACACATCCTGTTTTATTCTAGAATTGCGAAAGAGCAAGATCAGTTTACACTTGAAGAAGTTATCAATGGAATTGCTGAGAAGCTCATCGTGCGACATCCGCATATTTATCCGTCGGCAAGCTCAGGACTTGTGCAAGTGAGCAATGAGGAAGATGTAAAAAGAAACTGGGAGAAGTTGAAATTAAAGGAGGGTAAAAAGTCGGTGCTAAGTGGAGTACCGGGATCATTACCTGCTACGGTGAAGGCCATCCGGTTGCAAGAGAAAGCAAGACAAGTGGGTTTTGAATGGGAGAATAAGGACCAGGTATGGCAAAAGGTTGAGGAAGAGATCATGGAACTGCATTCCGCGGTTGAAAAGAAAGAGAAGGACAACGTGGAAGATGAATTCGGGGACCTGATCTTTTCATTGATCAATTATGCACGGTTTTTGCAGATTGACGCTGAAAATGCCTTAGAACGGACCAATAAGAAGTTCATCAGCAGATTTACAAAGATGGAGGCCGAAGCGCTAAAACAGAGTAAGAAGCTTGATGAAATGACCCTCGGTGAAATGGACGCCATCTGGAATGCTATCAAACAGCAACAAAATACTTGAGAAAAGATTTCCAACACATATTATTCTCCCGGTACGGGCTATTGGCATTGGCTGCTGTGGCATTCATTCTCTCTTTTGTTTTCAATTCCTACTATAACCGATTCTCCTCCGTAAATCTTGAAAAAAGAGCATTAACCAATTTCATTCACAGCCAGGAGTCCGACCTTAATCGGCTTGCAAAGGATACCCTGTTGCTGCGCAAACTAATCCAGGACAAAGAGACCATTGATGAATTTAAGACGGTTCAAAACAAGAAGTACGGCATATTCATTTTCGCAGAGTCTCTTTTTGCACCGCAACAGTTACTTTTTTGGAATACTCAGAATATCGTTCCTCCTTCATCCAGCTACAATTTTCCCGACAGCGAATTTTTTAAATTCAAGAATAACGCTTATTACGTTATCGTAAAAAGGCATTTCGCATTGAATGGCATGAGCAACAGGCTTTGGGTTTATGCTATGATACCTGTGCAGTCAAAGTATTACATCGAAAGCGAGTTTCTCAACGATGAATTTTCATACAGCAAGACTGCTCATAAAAGAATTGTGATCAGCGCGAAGGAAACCAGGTATCCGATCAAAAGTTCGTTTGGTCAAGTGTTGTTCTACATCGATCGAAAGCCAGCCAGTTCCTTACCAAATAATGATCCAATCACAGTTATTCTTCGACTGTTAGCGTTGTGCTTCTTTTTCGTGTTTGCGCATTCGCTCGCAGAATCAGTGGCGCATAAACAGAATAGCCCATGGCGAGGAGTTGGCACATTAATTCTCATTCTCTTTAGTTTCAGGATCGGTATTTATTTTTTCCCGGGGATATTTGAATTCAAGCAATTTGAATTATTTCAGCCGACGATTTATGGCAGCAATTTTATTAATCGTTCTTTGGGAGATCTCTTGATAAACGCGTTATTGTTTTCATGGGTTACCGTATTTGCGTGGTCCAAATTGGGCAATCACATGAATATCCTCAGGAGGTTCAAGGGACCGGGCAAATGGCTGATTGGCATCCTTTCTTTATTATTCCTGATCATTTCAACATTTATTCTGGCCAGTACGATCAAGGGTCTGGTTGCCGACTCAAAAATCTCCTTTGATGTGACAGATTTTTTCAGTCTTACTAAGTACAGTGTAATAGGGTTTATTGTGCTGGCGAGTTTGTCCCTGGGGTATTATTATTTTACTCAATTAATGTTCCGGTTCATATTGGCGGCATTCGAAGAAAGAAAACCATGGATTTATTTCGGGATAGCGTTCACCGGACTTGTATATCTTACTTTTCGTGAGAGCGACCCTTCCATTCAGTTTTACTTACCCGTTCTCATATGGCTAATTTGTTACACGTGGCTGGTGAGTCAGCAAGGCTTTGTGATCAACCGCTTTCACATCAACGTTGCCGGGATATTATTTTGGATCTTTATTTTTTCGGTTTCCATCGCTGCTATTATCATTAAAGAGAATAAGGAAAAGGAATGGAGTATAAGGAAGACAATGGCGGAAAACCTTACGAGCCAGGACGATGAAACGTTGCTTAGTATAACCCTTTCTTACCTGGTCCCCCGATTCCTTGCGGCAAATTTTAATCGCTTTTACGATGAGGAGAACGGTAAATTTTTCAGGGACAGCATCCTGAAGGCAAATTACAAAGGCTATGTGAACAAATACAACACGCGTCTCTATGTGTTTGATTCAACGTTCAACAGGCTGTATAATGATGACGATCTTTCGTATGAGGCGATGAACAACATCATTTATGTCCAGAGCAAACTAACCAAAACGCTGACTGATGTGTATTCCTATATCACGTCGTACAACAAGATAACATACATTACAAAAAAGGTAGTTACGGACGCGAACAACAAGCAGCTGGGTGCTTTATTTATTGTATCCAGTCCGAAAACGTTAACCTCTAACGCGCTGGAGGCAACCTTATTCAAACAGAGAAATGACAACGACCCAAAGGAGTCGTTGATTTATTCCTATGCAATTTACACAAACACTAAATTGAGCGAGTCCTCCAGCAAATACCCTTTCGCTACTACATTAACGCCAGACCAGGTGCCCAAAAAAGAATTTGAAGAGAGAGCTAATGGAAATTTTAATGAGCTGTGGTACAGGAGTAGTCGGGACAAAGTAGTGGTCCTGGCGCGAAAAGTAGACTCTATGATTGAAGCCATTACTCTATTCTCTTACATATTCTGCTCGTTTCTGTTCCTGGTGACATTCATACAAACAATTTCTTTCCTTTTGAAGGTGGGCGTTGATGGTCGGCGATTGCGGAACTTTTTCCAGGTAAACATTCGCACACAGGTGCACAGTACGATCATTTTTATAAGTATACTTTCGTTTTTGATCATTGGTGCCGCTACGATTTCATTTTTTAAAACGCGATACAACCGAAATAATACGGATAAGCTGAGCCGGACAATGAATATCATGATAAATGAAATGAAAAAACGAATTGCTGAGCATAGCATTTTTGATGATGTAACAAAAATATATGAACCAGGATCGAATAACGAATTGAAGACACTCGTTACAGAGGTCGCGGATATTCACAATGTGGATGTAAACGTATATGATCTTGGTGGCAACCTGCAGGTTTCATCCCAGGAAAATATCTACGAGAAGGGCGTTCTCAGCAAGCAAATGAATCCGGAGGCCCTTTATCACCTGAACCGATTACGAGAAGTGGAGAGAGTGCAAACAGAAAAGATCAGCAATCTATCCTACCTCAGCATTTATGCCCCTGTCCGGTCCGACGAGGGAAAGGAATATGCATATCTTAACATCCCATATTTTCTTTCGGAAATCGAATTAAACCAGGAGATCTCAAACTTTTTAGTTACGATCATTAACCTTAACGCGTTCATTTTTCTTATCGCGGGTATCATCGCGCTATTTATTACCAATCGTATCACTCGCTCGTTCTCGATAATTGGTGATAAGATGAGAGAAGTGAATCTTGGACAATTGAATGAGGAAATTCCATGGAACCGCAATGATGAAATTGGTGAATTGGTTAAGGAGTTCAATAAGATGGTGAGTAAACTTGGTGAAAGCGCGGAGGCCCTGGCTCGCAGCGAAAGGGAAGGGGCATGGCGAGAAATGGCCAGGCAGGTGGCGCACGAGATAAAAAATCCGCTTACGCCGATGAAGCTTAGCATCCAGTACCTGCAAAAAGCTATTTTGAATAATTCACCCGACGTAAAGGAATTGACCGCGAAAGTTGCCAGCACCCTCGTCGAACAAATAGATCATTTGTCCAAGATCGCGTTTGATTTTTCGCAGTTTGCCAATATTGGCAACACACAAGTGGAGTTGTTTGACATACACGAAGTAATTGGGGCGCTGAAAGAATTATACCAACGCGGACAGCAGGTAGAAATAAACTGGGATGCTGCTCCCGAAAAAGTAATACTCAAGGGAGACAAGACCCAAATGAACAGGTTGTTCACCAATCTTTTTCAAAATGCTGTTGAGGCTTGCGACGACAAGGGCCGATGCATTATTGATGTAAGAGAGCTCCAGGAAAATGGCAGTATCATCGTAAGTATAAAGGACAACGGCGAAGGCATCCCATCCTCGATGCAATCGAAAATATTTGCTCCCAACTTTACAACAAAATCTTCAGGCACAGGCTTGGGATTGGCCATGTGCAAGAGTATTGTGGAACAAGCGCAGGGGAGAATTTGGTTTGAGACTACTCTTGGCGAAGGCACAACATTCCATGTCGAGTTACCACTGGCGAGCTAAAGTCCTTTTAAGCCTCTTATCTTCCGCAGGTAATCTTCAAATTGCTGCAAAGTGAAACTGGTTAAATTCTGCTCCTTTGGAAGTCCTCCTTTTTGCGCAGCCAATACCCCGTATTTTACATGGTCGAAGCCTCCGAGGGAGTGGGCGTCCGGGTCGATTGAGATCATCACCTCTTTGTCCACCGCATAGTCGATCCATCTCCAGTCAATATCCAGTCTCCTGGGATGGGCGTTTAATTCAATGGCCACATGATTTTCAGCGCAGGCATCAATGATTTTTTTGTGGTCAACAGGGTAGCCACTTCGGCTCAGCAGTAATCTGCCAGTTACGTGACCAAGAATGGTTGTGTAGGGATTGTTGATTGCGGTGAGGAGACGCATCATGGCTTTTTCCTCGTTCATCTTAAGATTACTGTGTATGCTTGTAATGACAAGGTCAAAGGTTGCCAGTATCTCGTTGGAATAATCAAGAGTGCCATCGTTCAGGATGTCGCACTCAATGCTTTTGAAGATTTTGAAGGGCTCGACCTTCCCATTCAATTCATCGATGTATCGGTGCTGCTCTTTTATTCTTTCCGGCGTGAGGCCGTTGGCATAGAATGCGCTCTTAGAGTGATCAGAGATTACAAGAAATTCATAACCTCTTTTAATCAGTTCGTTTGCCATTTCTTCAATGGTGTTAATGCCGTCGCTCCAGTTGCTGTGGCTGTGAATAACCGAGCGAATATCGCCAGGCTGAATGACGGGCTGCATTTTATTTTGCCCGGCCTTTGTAAGGATAGCATCATTTTCTCTTAAGGCAGGAGTGATGTACGGTAGACCCGCTGATTGAAAAATGTGGTTTTCGCTTGTTGCATCGGGTGGTATGGAACATTGTTTTTCCCAGCCAACGAGGAAATCTTCACTGCAACTGGTTTGGAAGAGCTTTTTGCAAAATGAGGATGCCTCAGCCAGGTAGAATTTAAGTGTTACATTTTCCGGACCCCGGAAGGTGATAGTCTCAGCATCTTCCTCGATTGTTTCAAATTTGTTTTCAAGGAGGAATTTTTTTAGGTCAATGGCAGTGACAGTCGTGCACCATTCCAACACATCAATTGTTTCTAGTTGTCTCCTGAAGGCGCCTGTGATACTTATCTTTTCATCAGGGAAGTGAGAGCTTAGTTTTTGATCCATCATTTGTGCATAACTTTCTATCTGCGCATACAGGTAGCTGCCCTGGTTGCCGAGATAGAATTCAATTGAATCGCGAATATTATCCTGGGTTTTTTCGCCAAAACCCTTGTACAACAAAAGTCGATTTTCATTGCACGCATACAAGAGCTCGCCAATAGACTCTACCTCTAATTCTTTCCAGATGGTATTTATTTTTTTGGGCCCTATGCCTTTTATATTAAGCATCTCCACGAGTCCCGCTGGGGTATTTTCCAGGTAGTCGTTCAGGGTTTTCATTCCGCCTGTTTCAAGCATCTCGATTACCTTTTTCCCAACGCTGTCCCCGATGCCTTTGATAGCAAAAATTTTTTCTCTCGGCGTATCTCTCAACTGCATAGGCAGCTTCTCAATGTTGAAAGCGGCTATGGAGTAGGTTTTGGACCGAAATGAATTCTCTCCATGAATGTCCATTAATTTCGCAAGAAGCGAAAAGTTCTCGGCGATCGCATAGTTATCCATATTCGCAATTTATGACTTAAACAGGGTGCAAAACAAAAGTCCCGACTGTTGCCGGGACTCGCTATAACGTCTTAATTTTTGTAATCTAACTTATCTTTTTCTCTTTGCTGATTTCTTAGCAGCTTTCTTTTTTGGAGCTGATTTTTTAGCAGCTTTTTTCTTTGTTGCCATGTTTTTGAATTTAACGGTTAGTAAAAAAAATCGTTATCGACAGTAAAAATAGAAAATTTTTTAAACTGTCAAAAGTTTTTTCAACATTTTTCAAAACTAAATTGTGGAAAACTAGGAACTAAGAAGCAGCTCCAACTGCATTTACTGAAACAAAAGTCCTGTTGTTTTTTCTTCTTTTAAATTCAACCACACCATCAGCAAGTGCAAATAGAGTGAAGTCTTTTCCAACGCCGACATTCTTTCCGGGATGATATACCGTTCCTCTTTGGCGGATGATGATGTTGCCAGAAATAACCGCCTGGCCTCCAAAAATTTTTACACCGAGGCGCTTGCTTTGTGAGTCGCGTCCATTTTTTACACTGCCTTCACCTTTTTTGTGTGCCATAAAGATTGAGTTTGTAAAATCCGTAATCCGAATTTCGATATTCGAATTTGGATATTCGAATTTGCTACGCTATGCTGGTTACTTTAATTCTTGTATACAGCGTCCTGTGGCCTTTCTTTTTGTGAAAACCTTTTCTTCTTTTTTGTTTGTAAGCAATCACTGAATCTCCTTTCATGTGATCGACGATTTCCGCTTTGATCTTCGCTTTTGCATCTTTTCCCAACGTTAACTGTCCTTCTTTATCAACGAGTGATACTTCGGAGAACTCAACCTTGTCGCCGGGGTTCCCGGCTAAATGAGGGACATATAAAGTCTGGTCTTTTTCTACTTTATATTGTTGACCGGCTATTCTTACGATTGCAAACATGGACTAAAAATTTAGATCTCCCGAGGTCTAATTGAAGGACTTCTCGGGGGAGCGCAAAGGTAGGGTTAAATTCTCAACCAGCAAACACGGAGTCAAAGTTTTGAACCAGAAAATACGGTCGGTCTAGCATCCATTCAGTTATATTTGCAGCCTTAGATTTGCCAAACCATCCTTCTTCTTGCCCTTGGTAAAGATTGATCCAGATGAAGATAAAGTCATTTTTAGCTAAGCCATTTGCTGCATATATCTATAAGGGAATACGTAAAGACATGCTTTCTGCGACCTCAGACCAGGATAGCATTTTGAAGCAACTAATAAAGATCGGTCGCATTACAGAATATGGGAAAGAGCATGGCCTTGCAAACGTTAACTCTTACGAAGAGTTCAGGCAGGCAATACCCATATTGGATTATGAGCAACTGCGCCCTTATATCCAGAAAATTAAAGAAGGAAAGCACAACATATTGTGGAAGGGGAGACCAATATATCTTGCAAAAACTTCCGGCACCACCAGCGGCATAAAGTATATTCCGATTACCAAGGACTCCATTCCGAATCATATCAACACAGCACGTAATGCTTTGCTTTGCTACATGGCAGAAACTGGTAACACAAGATTCTCAAACGGAAAAATGATTTTTCTTTCAGGTTCACCGGAGTTGGAAAGGGTGGGAGATATTCCAACCGGGCGGTTAAGTGGTATTGTAAATCATCATGTGCCAAGCTACCTTAGAAAAAATCAACTTCCATCCTATACGACCAATTGTATCGACGATTGGGAAATAAAACTGGAAAAGATCGTTGAAGAAACACTCAACCAGGACATGACGCTCATAAGTGGAATACCGCCTTGGGTTCAGATGTATTTTGACAGGCTGATTGAAAAGACCGGTCAGAAAATAAAAGACATTTTTCCAAACTTTTCCCTGATGGTTTATGGCGGGGTAAATTTTGAACCTTACAAGGCTAAGTTATTTGAAAGCATAGGCAGAAAAATTGATTCAATCGAAACATTTCCGGCATCTGAAGGGTTCATGGCCTTCCAGGATTCTCAACAGGAGGAA
>VBAU01000382.1 GCA_005883855.1 Bacteroidota bacterium | reverse complement strand
TAAACGGAAACGGCGACCAATAACATGGGGAACAAACCATCAAGTTGCATTTCAACGGCTAAAACAAGCGGTTACTACGGCCCCAGTCTTGGTGCAGCCAAATCCTACCAAACCTTACACTATCGAGACGGATTCGTCGGATTTTGGCCTCGGAATGGCTCTGTATCAACAAGGAGAGGACGGCAAATTGCATCCTGTTGCATTTGACGGCCGAAAACTGCATGGCGCAGAATTAAAATATCCTACTCATGAGAAGGAGCTCCTAGCGATAAAAAACGCCCTCCAAAAGTGGCACCATTACGTCGAAAATGGGCTCCCAATTACAGTTATTACGGACCACGATTCGTTAAAGTACATGAATACAATCCAGAATCCCTCAAAGCGAATGGCAAGATGGGTCGATGAATTTCAACAGTACACCCTCAACATTAAGTACCGACCTGGCAGTCAAGCCACGGTCCCTGACGCTATTTCCCGACGACCTGATTTCCTACTCAATTCCATGAGGTTGGGGAGGGAGAAAGAAGAAGAATATATTCCATATATGCGTACATTTCTCACTGAAGGAACACTTCCCCAAGACGACAAGATCAAAGAGCGAATTGCTGGAGAAGTTGATAACTTTGTGGTTGAGGATGATACGTTATTCCGCAAGGTCAGGAATGGAATAAAAGCGCCTTACGTCGAATTCATATTCAGAGGAGATTTGATGGAAAAGATTCATCGTCAGTATGGGCATTTGTCATTTGGCAGCCTCAAAAATACTATCGAGTCAAGAGCATGGTGGCCCTCAATGGATTACGATTTGCGTGCATTTGTGTCAGCATGTCCAAATTGTCAAACTCACCAAAGGCATCGGTCTACCCAAGAAAGAGAGCAGCATCAAGTTGTGTCGGACCCGTTTATTCAGCCATTTCAACGCTGGGGAATCGACCTCATCGGCATCCTTCCCGAAACACCTTCAGGAAACAGGTGGATTATTACGGCAGTGGATTATGCGACCGGATGGCCAATTGCTAAAGCTGTGAAGAAGGCGACCAAGGACGTTATTGCTGAATTCATTTATGACGAAATTTATATGCACTTCGGCGCTCCACAGGAGATATTCACTGACGGGGGAAAGAATCTCTGGGCTGGTGTTGTTCAGCGGTATTTAAAGAAGATTGGGACACTCCATAAGGGAACAAGTCCATATCACCCACGGACGAACGGCAAAGTCGAACGGCTCAACGGGATCATCGGGTCGATGCTTGGAAAATTGCTTCTTGGCAAACCTACGGTACTATGGGATCTCTACCTCGATCAAGCACTGTTTGCATGCAGGGTACGGACGAATGCAACGACGAAAACGTCGCCCTTCTACCTCGTTTATGGACGGCAACCTCATCTGCTTGGAGATGTCAACAAAGCACTCCCAATTGATGCAACTCCAGAGGGGCATGAACAGCGAATCAAGCTCCTACAGTCAGCAAGAACCGAGGCTACAATTGCAGCATATGAACGTGCATTCAAGGATAGTAGCTACCGGAACGAGCTCGTCATTCCACACCATCTCGATGTTGGCGACTGGGTACTTGTACGTCATGAAACTCCGAATAAGTTCGAGCCGAAATGGTATGGCCCATATCAAATCGTCGAAAGAATGTTATTGGGAACGTATCGATTGCAGGATCCTAGTGGGACTGAATTGGAGGCGCTAATCCACGGAAATCGACTGATCAAGGCAGCTATTTCCACAGCTGATGGATTGAGAGACTTGTGGGCTAGTCCAGCGGTTAAAGACATGTTGAGGAAGCGTGGTATTCACGCAGAAGTGGCACCCTCCTATCCCGAGAATACAGCGATCCTAACTCAGCAATTATTCGAAGACGAAGGGATACCTTTACCGACGACGACAGAACTCCCGAATGAGCACCATCAACCTCACAAAAGGACGAAGAAGCAGAAGCTCCGAGAGAAAGCCGAAGAGGACAGGAAAATAATCCTAAAGATCAACCTCAAAAGGATTCGAGAGCAACAAGCTGTGGATGATGTCATATCGAAGCGACGGAAAACCA
>VBAU01000282.1:6222-31511 GCA_005883855.1 Bacteroidota bacterium | reverse complement strand
ACATAGCTGTACGCTCCGTTAGCGGCCCCTTCGTAAATCAAAGACACGGTAGTTGCCAAATGTTGTATATATTCATAGCGATAAGCAACATAACCAACCACACGATGAGGCACAGCAAAATTTGCGTACGCTAACTCCAGATCATTTAGTGTATTCGCAGTATTATTTGCAGACCATACGGAACTTGCCTGCGATCCCGGATTTTCGGTAATATTAGCGGCATAGGTATAGGTATACGCTATGGAACCGGACAAGCCTTTGACAAAAGATTTTTCAAGCTGTGTGGTGAACACAAACGAACTTCCTTTACTTGAGCTTGCCAATACGATTGCGTTTCCGCTGATAACCGAATTAAGTCTCCTTGCTGCAGCGTTTGAATAGTATCCTCTCGTGTACGAGCCCGTGGTAACGGTAGCGTGTCTTTTGTATATAGCGCTTCAACAGTGACCTTCCAGGTCTTGCCAATCTGTTGATCAAAGGCAAAATCTGTTTTCCATACTTGCGGGAACTTATAGTTCGGATCGGCCACTACAAAATCGGTTGACGGAGCTGCTCCAGCTTTGATCGGGAAATAAGTTGGATATTTTGATTGGAGAGCGCTATTGTGAAAAGGATTATATGCCTGTGGCTCCGGGTTAAACAAAAAATCGTTCATGGACACGCCTGCACTGGTGTTTGTCACATTTGCGGAATACTGGTACATTCCGCTGTTTGTGGGAATGTTGGTCAGATAAACGTAAGGAATGCGGCCCGTAAACAAGCCGGTTCCACCGCGAATGATGAGTCGCTTGTCACCATAAACATCCCAACGGAAGCCAGCACGTGGTGAAAACAATGCGGTTGCTTTCGGCCATTTTCCATTGTTGTAGTGTACCGGATTTCCATTCTTGTCCTGGAAAGTCAGCGCTGTATTAGCTGGATTTTCTATTGGCTGCTCTGGATAGATGGGTTGATCCATCCGTACACCAATGGTAAATTTCAGACTTGGACTAACATTTATTTCATCCTGCGCATAAGCAGAGAGCTGGCCAATTTTTAGTTGCGCAGAAAATACAGCTTCTTCTCCAGGAATCAATGAGTAAGTTTGGGCATATTTGAGCGGGGCACGATTGTTTACAAAGTCATCCACATTGGCATACACGTAGTACCCCTGTGATCCACGCATGAACATATTGCCCACTTTTTGATATTCATATGACAGACCGGCTGTCAAAGTGTGCTTTCCAACATAATAGGAAAAGTTATCTGTGAAGGTTAGTATATCATTGTGCACTTTATTGTTATTGCCATTGAAAGGTTCGTTACCCACACTTATGAAATTTCTTTTGTCTCCTGGTACGGAACCGAGAATATCAATGAAGGGAAAATTGGCTCCCGCGTGTGCTTTGTCACTTTGGATTTTGGTGAAAGTAGCCAGGAATTGATTCGACATTTTTCTGCTGAAATTGCTGTTCAATTCCAACGACCCCGAACGAACAATGTCTTCCTGCTGATACAGAACGCTGCTGAAAGATATAGCAGAGTTTGAGAACTTGGGTCCATACGTTGCGCCGGCAAAGGTACCGCCAATGTTACCACTTTGTGATGGTTGAAAATCCTGTGTTCCTTTAAAGTCGCTGTACTTGGCGGTCAACTTATGTTTCGTGCTAATGTTCCAGTCAATTTTTCCAAGAATTTTGTGATTTTCATTTTTAAAGGCGGTGAAATTGTCATAAACACCGGGATCGTATTTTAGATTATTCCTTAAGTAATTGTCTACTTTCTGCAATGAGTCAACAGGAACATCGGAAACATTTCCTTCGCCGGAGCCCCCTTTTGGTGTCCATGTAATTCCAGCTTGTGGCGGTTTAGTCTCATACTCGCCATTGACAAAATAGAACAGCTTATTTCTGATGATGGGTCCTCCGATGCTTCCTCCGAAGACTTTGCTCACAAACTTCGGATTGCTTGCCTTCTGGCCCGCAATATCGTCACCTCTCAAGTTCTGGTTTTGCCAGTAGGCATAAGCCGTTCCATGAATGTTGTTCGTTCCACTTTTGGTGATGGCGGCAATATTACCACCTGTGAAATTTCCCTGGCGCACGTCATAGGGAGCAAGGCTCACTGAAACCTCTTCAATGGCGTCCAGCGAGATCGGGTTGTTTCCTCCTCCTGGTAAAGGATCTGTGCTCAATCCGAAATTATTGTTCAGGTTGGCACCATCAATCGTAATATTATTATAACGGGCATCGCGGCCACCAAAACTATTTCCGTTTGCTTGAGGGGTCGCTCGTGTAAAATCAGTTATGCTTCGGGAAATGGTTGGCAAAGTTGTCAGAAGGCGGTTATTAATCACGCTGGTCATTCCCGCTTTTTCAGGAGCGGCTCTTCTTGTTCGGCTTGCGACGATCACGTTCTCCATTACCTGCTCGCTAATACTCAGTTCGGCGTTTACGTTGTAAGGTTCACCTAATTGGAGAACAATGTTTTCAAATATCGCCGACTTCAGACCTACGAAATCAATCTTTACCTGGTATGGTCCACCCACGCGAAGACCCTGCAGACTAAATACACCGTCTTTTGATGACAGGGTTGAATAATTCGTTCCTGACGGCACATGTGTTGCCGTAACCGTCGCACCAGCCAACGGTTGGCCATTGTTGTCTTTCACCGTACCAGTTATGCTACTGGTTGTCACTTGTGCAAACCCAAAAAAACTTGCGGAAATGGCGAGGAGCATGATGGATAATCTCTTAAGCATAAAGTTTTTAGTTTTCGGTGCAAAGAAAGGGAATATTCCAAAACTAAATGTAGCCAAATATTAACATTTCGTTACCCGGAAATTAGCCCCTTATAAGACACTTCAAAACAATTATCGCTGCTTCATTTCATTAGGTTGCTCATTCAACTTTACTCCTCCCAACTTTGTTTTTACCTTTGTTGAAATTCATTTTATGCTTGATGCGATAGAAGGTGCGATTGACGATATTAAAGCAGGTAAATTAGTGATCGTGGTCGATGATGAAGACCGAGAAGATGAGGGAGATTTTATTACCGCTGCTCGAAATGTAACCCCAGAGGTTATAAACTTTATGACCAAACATGGCCGCGGGCTTATTTGTGCGCCTTTGCTTGAGGAACGCTGCAACGAATTAGGATTGGAATTAATGGTTAACAATAATACAGCCTTGCACGAAACTGCATTTACGGTCTCCGTTGATTTGTTGGATCACGGATGTACGACAGGAATTTCTGCACATGACAGAGCAAAAACAATCCAGGCATTGATTAATCCACAAACAAAACCTGAGCATTTAGGAAGACCCGGTCATATTTTTCCTCTCCGTGCAAAAAAGGGCGGTGTACTTAGAAGAACCGGGCATACGGAGGCAACAATTGACCTCGCTAGGCTCGCCGGGTTTGAACCTGCCGGAGTGTTAGTAGAGATCATGAATGATGATGGTTCCATGGCCAGGTTGCCGCAATTAAAAAAAATAGCAGAGAAATTTGATTTCAAGCTGATCTCGATCAAAGATCTGATCGAATATCGCTTGAAGAGAGATTCATTGATCGAAGAAATTGTGCGAGTGGATATGCCTACGAAGTATGGACATTTTAAATTGATCGCTTTCCAGGAAAAAAATACTACCAATGAACATCTCGCTCTTGTAAAAGGTGAATGGGAAAAAGATGAGCCGGTGATGGTTCGCGTGCATTCATCATGCTTCACGGGCGACATACTCGGATCGCTTCGCTGTGATTGTGGCGACCAATTACACTCGGCCATGAAAATGGTTGAGAGTGAAGGCAAGGGGGCGATACTCTACATGAGCCAGGAGGGCCGCGGTATTGGGTTGCTCAATAAATTAAAAGCGTACCGGCTACAAGAGGAAGGTATGGATACGGTGGAAGCTAATCTTCACCTCGGCTTTCAAATGGACCAGCGTGACTATGGAGTAGGGGCGCAAATTCTGCGCTACCTTGGGATTACGAAGCTTCGATTAATAAGTAATAACCCCAAAAAGCGTGTGGGACTCATTGGTTACGGACTGGAGATTGTCGAGAATGTCCCGATTCAAATTCATCCAAATCCCCACAACGAAAAATACCTCCAGACAAAAAGGGACAAATTAGGGCACGACCTCCTTTCTGAAGAAGAATAATGCTCTCACAAGTCCTGCGTTTGACAGTCTTGCTCCAAGAAAAGCCCCAGGAATTATTGCGCACAAGGGTTTTGCTTTGGACAAAAAAAGTACTATTTTGTCCTCCTTATTTGCAACGGATTAGATACCACTGAAGAACGTCTCCATTTCCTGAAATTCCTTTTTACCATTTATTGGTCACAATTGATTCTTAACAGTAAGAAAAGGTGAATTTTATTTTCTAACCTAAAACCCCACCAGAGTTCACATGAAAAAAACACGTTTTGGTATTGTCGTTTTAATTACAACGATTCTTGCCAGCTGTACCAAGGAAATCAAAGTAAGCAATACCACGCAGGCAGATCAGTTGGTCACTACAGCGGCCAACAAGGTGTCAGAGGCAGCAACTTCGGACCATTACATGCCTAACGAAATCCTGGTAAAATTTAAATCCGGAGTTTCTGACGATGTCAAATCAAAGGCATTCGAAAAAATCAATGCCACCGTTTCAAAGCGAGTACTCACCAAGGCGATGCAGCGGTTTAACGATCACGAAGGCATTTACTTAGTTCACACACCGCTTGCAGCCTTAGAAGCTATAAGCAAAGTAAACGGCGTCGAAATTGAATATGCTGAGCCGAACTACGTTTATACACATGATGCCGTTTCCAACGATCCATATTTTACAAACAACTCACTATGGGGAATGAATGGAACGTATGGCTGTAATGCAAGTACCGCATGGACGAGTGGTCACACGGGCTCCTCCAGTGTGATGGTTGGTGTGATTGATGAGGGAGCGATGTATAATCATGAAGACTTAAATGGAAATTTCTGGACAAATCCGTTTGATCCTGTTGACGGCATCGATAATGATGGAAACGGATACGTCGATGACGTTCATGGATGGGACTTTTATGAAAATAACAATTCTACTTACGATGGCTCGGGAGATGACCATGGTACTCACGTGTCTGGCACGATAGGCGCCATTGGCGGAAATGGCAAAGGCGTAGCAGGAGTAAACTGGAGCGTAACTATCATTTCTGCGAAATTTCTTGGACCTAACGGAGGAACCACGGCCGATGCTATAGAAGCAGTTGATTACATTACGGACCTTAAGACTCGTCATGGTCTAAACATCGTGGCCACTAATAATTCCTGGGGCGGTGGCGGTTTCTCGCAAGGGTTGAAGAACGCTATTGACAGGGCAAATTCCGCCAATATTTTGTTTGTTGCTGCCGCAGGTAATGGTAACCAGGCAGGCAGGGCAATCAATATTGACTCCAAACCACAATATCCGGCCAGCTATCCAAATGCCAATGTTATTGCGGTTGCAGCGATTGACAAAACAGGAGCTAAGGCAAGTTGGTCAAATTATGGGGCAACATCTGTGGACTTAGGCGCACCGGGTGTGTCTGTCTAACGCTTCCTAATAACACTTACGGTTCATACAGTGGTACTTCGATGGCCACTCCTCATGTCACCGGTGCTGCGGCATTGTATGCATCAACACATCCGGGTTCTACTGCTGCTCAAATTAAAAGCGCTATATTAAGCAATACCACACCTACGCCATCTTTAGCTGGGAAATGTGTAACAGGAGGCAGACTGAATGTAGGTGGATTTTAGTTGTTTTGAAATTATCAAAATAATAAAATGGAGACCACTGGTCTCCATTTTATTTGATAATGCTTGTGAGGTTATTAGTACAAATAATTCAAAGCTAATATGTCATTTGAATTAAATGGGCGATTGGTGGAGCTGCTTAAACAAGCCAACATCCAAGAAGCTGCGTCCGGACCTGAGGCAGTTCCCGGAATTAAATTTGCTCCTACGCCCCCATCACCTTCGTTACCGCCAATTCCACAACTATAACTGCGATTCATGTAGTCAGTGTGGCGAAAACCAATGCAATGACCCATTTCATGCGCAATAACCGTCGTCATAAAGCCATTGCTGTAGTTAGAATATTTCTTCGCATATTTAATTGTTCTGTAAGGATTTCCTTGTGAATCAGGAAAACCGGATGATGCAATGTATTGTCCAGTATTTATAATACTTACATTAATATCGCCTCCGCTGGTCACGCGGCTGAAGGTAACTTTGAGATTTTGATCATTATATCGTTTGATGGCATCATCAATAGCAACTGAAAGAGCAGAGCTGATGTTGCCGGTTGAACTTACAGTTATGGCATGGGGTAAACCGGTGACAAGATTATTTGTACAATACTGTTCCTCTTCGGCAATTCTTAGCGTTGGAGAGGATGGCCTTTTTATAAGATCAGCTTCAGTAAGAATAATATCACCTTCTACCAAATAACCTTCATCTACTTTCTGAACATCAGTGGTGCTGAACCCAACAGCGGCAATTTTTGCTAGGGTTTCCTGCGAAATTTCATCTGCGGAAGTTTTGACCTCTTTTTTACAAGCGGTTAGCGTGGCTACCCCTCCCAGGAATAGCATGGCAAGGAGTTTTGTCATGTGTTTCATAATGCGTGTAGTTTCTTTTGAAATTTAGGAATTAAAGTGGTACTTCATTGCAAGGATATCGCAGTCTTTCAAAGTCCATGGGTTATCGACACTACAGAAAATATTCTCGCAAAAAAAACTCGTAAAAATAATATGAAGCCATATTAAAAACTCTTACGATTCAAACTGTCGAGCTGTTAGCAATTCTTCGCAATGTCAGTATAAATAATTCAAGGCCATTCGGTCATTGCTGTTAAAAGGACGATTTTGATTTAACGTGATACATGCAAGCATCCATGAACCATTATCAGATGTCACTGGCGTTCCCGGAATATTAACTGCACCTAAGTTACCGGAGCCTTCGTTGACCGGTCTCCCCGCACAGCTAAAGCTATGGTCCATATAATCCGTGTGCCTGAAACCAATGCAGTGGCCGATTTCATGGGCCATCAGCGTCGCTAAAAAGTTGAAAAACGTGGTACTGCCTCCATTCCCAATTTTTGATGGATTGAGTTTTATCGTCCGATAAGGAGTTCCATCTCCGAACGGCAGTCCCGACGCGGCAACCCAACTTCCATAACCTCGGACGATTTCAATATCTGCGCGGCTACTGGCCCGTTGAAAATGTATCTGGAGGTCTTCCTCATTGTACCTGCGAATAGCCTCTTCGAGTGCAGAAGCATAGGAAAACGGAAAGCTGCTGGAAAGACTTATCGTAAGCGTTCTTGGTAACCCTGTGAGTAAATTATAGGTACGGTATTGTTCGTTACCCGCAATTCTTAAAAATTTTGTTTCTGGTTTCACATCGAGTTCCTTTTGAGAAAGGACAATGTCGCCTTCCGTCAAATATCCATCATCTATTTTTTGAATGTGATCCATACTAAAACCGAGGGAAAAGATTTTCTCTTTTACTGATTGTGAAATTTCTTCGCTATCACTTACTTGTTTTTTGCAGGAAGGACAACAGACGCAAAGTAAAACAATGAAGACGGCTGCAGGTGGAACTATCTTTTCAATTGTTCTCATAAGCCTTGTTGGGTGAAGGGATGGTCTTTTTTCTGTTAGCTCAACAGTTGAGAAAAGGTACAAGAAAACTTTCAGGAATTGATTTTTTTTCGCTGTTTACGGTAAAATGATCGGTGAGATTTATTCGATAATTTTGAGTAATGCAATCTGTTCCTTCGATAAACTTTGTGAGCGTGAATTTGCTGGCCCTTCTGATCCTATTCACTCCTTATTCGATTTTTTCACAGCCAACGGAATCACAGTTAAAGAAATTTTCATTGCCTCTTCAAAAAAAATGGAAAGAAACATCGGCGAACGAATCTTCGTATTTCATAATCGCCGTGAAAGATTCACGCGTTTTTAAGAATGAAATTGCGGCGGAACCCCGCATAAAAATTGTGTATGAGTACCCGTCAGCGAATGTTTTGTTGCTAAAGGCGAAATGGGATGAGGTGATAAAGACGATTGTTCCGAATAATGAAGTTTTGTTTGTTGATGAACAACGAATACCAAAAGAAGAACGAGCAGTGAGCGACCTTGACCTGAGCACTGACAAAGTGAACTTGCTTTTTTCAAAGTATCCGCAATATAACGGCAACAATCTTGTCGTGTCAGTAAAAGAGAATCGTCCCGACATCGGGGATATCGATTTTCACGGGCGGTATCTGCCCACGACACTTACGTCCAATATCTTTAGCACCCATGCCACGGACATGGCCACCATCATTGCGGGCGCGGGAAACACATATTATGAAGGGAAGGGCGTCGCGTGGGGCGCGAAAATTAGTTCTTCGAGCTTTGTTGTTTTACTGCCAGATCCGGATGCTGCATACCAGCAGTACAACATCACCGTACAAAATCACTCTTACGGCACAAGCATAGAAAATTTTTACGGCGCAGATGCAGCAGCATATGACGCAAGCGTAGTGGCAAGGCCTTCGCTCATGCATATTTTCTCCGCCGGCAATTCAGGGACACAAACCAGCACGAGCGGGCCGTATGCAAATGTTCCGGGCTTTGCCAATATCACTGGTAGTTTTAAAATGGCAAAGAATATTATCACAGTTGGGCATATGGATTCGCTGGGAACAGTGCTAGCACCAAGTTCTCGTGGTCCCGCATATGATGGCAGAGTAAAACCTGAACTTGTTGCTTACGCTGAAGATGGAAGTTCAGGCGCCGCGGCGATTGTATCCGGAATATCGTTGAGCTTGCAGCAAGCATACAAGGATTTGCAGGGATTATTGCCGTCATCAGCACTGGTGAAGGCAATTTTATTGAACAGTGCGGACGACGTAGAAGCCAAAGGAATTGACTTCATTTCTGGTTACGGAGCTGCAAACGCTTACAAGGCGGTGTTAGAATTGGTAAATGGCCAATACTTCAATGGGACCATTACGCATGGTGCATCTGACGTGTACAATCTTGTTGTTCCTCCAAACACCCGGCGACTCAAAATAACGTTGGTATGGAATGATCCTCCAGCCACCGCCAACGCGTCAAAGGCACTTATGAATGATCTTGACCTGGAACTATCGTTACCGACAACGAACGAATCGTGGCAACCCTGGGTATTAAATCACTTTCCCAAAACAGATTCTTTAGAATTGCTGCCTTTGAGAAAAAGAGATAGTTTAAATAATGTTGAACAGGTCTCTGTTGAAAACCCCGCGGTTGGGAATTATGAAATAAGAGTGAAGGGTTATAATGTTGCGATGTCTCCCCAAACATACTCTGTTGCCTACCAGTTGGACACGCTCGATAAGTTTACATGGTTTTATCCCACAAGGACGGATAACATTTTCAATAGCAGGTCGAATATCCTGCGATGGGAATCCACATATAACATTTCAACTGGACGATTGGAATATAGCACAGACAACGGAAACTCATGGCAACTGATCGATGATGCCGTGGTTCTTGCGAACGGTTACTTTAAATGGACACCACCCGACAATTTTACAACAGCCATTCTAAAAATGAATGTGGCGTCGCAAAATTTTGTGTCGGACACATTCACCATATCGAAAAGATTCGATGTTTTTGTGGGTTTTAATTGTCCGGATTCTTTTATGTTGTTTTGGAATAGAATTTCGGGTGTCGACAGTTACCAGGTTTACCGTTTGGGCGAAAAATATATGGAGCCATTATTGACAACTGTCGACACAGCTGTCGTGTTGGCCAAACAAACCAATACGTCTTTGTATTATGCAATAGCCCCATTACTCAAAAATAAAACCGGGGTAAGGAGTTATGCATACAACTATACCAATCAGGGCGTGGCGTGTTATGTGCGCACAATACTGGCACAACTGATCGTTAACTCCGCAAAGTTGGATCTTGAACTTGGCACCATTTACAATGTAAAATCCATAACGTGGCAAAAACTTACCACAAATGGGTATGTGCCGCTACAAACAATCAACAACATTTCAGGACTAACCTTTAGCTATATAGATAATACTCTTACGCATGGTTTGAATGTATATCGTGTGAAGATCGAGTTAATGGATGGGAGAGTGGTCAATAGTGAAACTGTAACGGTCTATTTCGCACAGGAGCCATACATTGTTTATCCTAACCCCGTTGCTCAATATCAGCCCGTAACTCTTATAAGCAATGATCCGGATATCGCACAACTGGAAGTTTTTAATACTATCGGTCAAAAGGTATTGGAAAAAACGCTCAACGACTTTAGCAACACAATAGCTACAGACAGATTAAGCAAAGGAATTTATTTACTCCGTATCGTGAAGGATAACCAGGCGCAAGCAACATTAAAACTGATTGTTTACTGATATTTGCCTAAAAACCTGTTATGCCTGAGACGAAATTTCATATCGAGCTAAGTATTAAAACCACCCACGACTTCGAATGCTACGGTAAGTTCATGCTCGGCTGCATTAGAAAATTTGCCAACAGCTTGTTTCAAAAAATGAAAGGAAATAAAAAAGTTGATGATCAAACCATATTAAAGTTGGAGTTCGTGGAAACAAGAAATGACCTTCCGGTAAACGTCCAGGTTATTAGTTGCTCATTGGAACAGTTAGCTGAAAACTGTAGGACAGTTACCAAGGAAATATTTAAGTTCTATAATCTTGAAAAAAGCTAATTTCCATTGACAGGAAGTCAGCCGTTTTTCCTGGCGCGATAAAATTTGACAGTTGGGCCGCCCATTTTCGCAACAAAAGTCAAATTGGCAAAATTTTTTCTTCAATAAATTGTCTTTTATCACAGCCTCCATCTTCTTATTCCTTGGTTATTCTGGTTTGCTTAAAAGCTCGATTGAAAAACTAATTAATTGGAAAAAGAGAATATGTTACGGATTGCCCAAATAGCGCCCCTGTATGAATCCGTTCCCCCTAAACTTTATGGAGGGACCGAGAGAGTGGTCGCCTATTTAACCGACGAATTGATGAACCAGGGTCATCACGTTACTTTGTTTGCGTCAGGAGACTCTACAACAAAAGCAAGACTAATTCCGATTTGTGATCGTGCATTACGATTGTCCAATCCTTTAGATCCCCTGGCTTATCACATCCTGCAGCTCCAGGAGGTATTTGAGAGAATTGACGAGTTTGATATTCTCCATTTTCATACGGATTACTTGCATTTCCCATTTTCATACAATCGCGACGTTACAACGATTACGACGCTTCACGGCCGATTAGACATCGAGGACCTGGTCCCGATCTATAAGAAATTTCGCGAGATTCCAGTTGTATCTATTTCCAATGCACAGCGCGAGCCGTTGCCGATAGCAAACTGGATTGGAACCGTACAACATGGATTGCCCGCAGATTTATACCACCAAGGGGAAGGAAAGGGGAATTATGTTGTTTTTCTCGGCCGGATCTCGCCTGAGAAGCGCGTGGACAGGGCCATCGAAATTGCAAGGCAAGCAGGCGTTGACATAAAGATTGGCGCCAAGATAGATAAAGCAGACCAGTCATATTACGACAAAGAGATGAAGCATTTATTCAGTCAACCCCATGTGGATTTTTTGGGAGAGGTCGGTGAAAGCGAAAAAACTGAGCTGTTACAAAATGCGATTGCATTGCTTTTCCCGATCGATTGGCGCGAGCCTTTTGGAATGGTGTTGATCGAGGCCCTGGCTTGCGCAACACCCGTGATCGCCTTCAATAGAGGATCTGTGCCTGAAATTATTTCAAATGGAAAAACAGGGTATATTGTTGAAAATATTAGCGAAGCTGTTGCAGCTCTTCAACGTATACGCGAGATTAGTCGTGATGAATGTCGTAAGACTTTTGAGAATCGCTTCAGCGCCACCATTATGGCGAAAAATTATTTGAGACTTTATGAAATGCTAGTGCATCCGGAGAAAAAAAGACTGTCAGCTATCAGTAGTAATGAATAAAAACAGGATATGAAAAAACAAGATGCGCTGGTGAGATTGCAAGATGATAAATACTACATTCTTGCTTCTTCCTCCTATGCTGATGACAGGGTGTGTGTCTTAAATTATGAAGACAGTTTTGGAGTCTTTGATCGCTGGGGTGATTTTAAACAAATGGGGAGTGGTGTGCAGGGTATTTATCACCAGGGCACACGCTTTATTAGTGAAATGGAAATCGAGTTGAACCATTTCCGTCCATTGCTATTAAGCTCCAGCATAAAAAACGAAAATGAAATTCTCTCAGTTGACCTCACGAATCCTGATATGGATGATGGAGCTGTTGTAATTGCGAAGGGAAGTATTCATATCGCGAGAACGAAATTTTTACAAAACGGCTCGTTACATGAATTAATCATTTTGACAAATTACGGCGCGGAGAATTATGACCTGGAACTTGCAGTTTCTTTTCACGGTGACTTCAAAGATATTTTTGAGGTGCGGGGCATGGCGAGAAAGACAAGAGGGAAATTGGCTGATCCCATTATCGAAGGAGACAATGTCGTCAAGTTATGCTACCAGGGGTTAGATGACATTCGCCGGGAAACGCACTTGCAATTCGATCCGGCACCTGCCGAGTTGAAATCCAACATTGCTATTTACCGGATGAACCTTGAGCCAAAACAATCTTACAGCATTCATTGCACGGCAGTTTTCCAGCAAAAGTCTTACGCATTTTCCTTCGAGCCGTACACAAAGGCCTTTGACAAGCTCACTTCAGCTCTTGAAAAAAGTAAAGAGACCCTTCCCGAGATATATACAGATAACGAACAATTCAATAACTGGTTGAATCGTTCGGCCAATGATCTTCGGTCGCTCCTGGTCCAGAGTCCGCAGGGTCTGTACCCTTACGCGGGGGTGCCATGGTACAACACGGCGTTTGGGAGAGATGGGATCATTACCGCTTTTGAAACCTTATGGATTGCTCCCGAGATAGCGAAAGGAGTTTTAAATTTTCTTGCACACAGGCAAGCCAGGAAATTGAATGCTTTCCAGGACGCGGAACCGGGAAAGATCCTGCACGAAATGCGGGATGGTGAGATGGCAGAAACTGGCGAGGTTCCGTTTAAACTTTATTATGGCAGCATCGACTCGACTCCACTATTCGTGATGCTGGCAGGACATTATTTAAAGCGAACGAACGATCTGGCCACCATCAAGGGCATTTGGCAAAATATTGTAGATGCGCTTGCATGGATAGAAAATTACGGTGATATCGATGGAGATGGATTTGTCGAGTACCAGCGAAAAGCAGAAAGTGGTTTGGCGAACCAGGGCTGGAAAGATTCGCACGACTCGATTTCTTATGAAAATGGTGACCTCGCAACATTTCCAATTGCGTTGTGCGAAGTGCAGGGCTACGTTTTCGATGCAAAAATTCAGGCTGCTTACATCGCCGAGCGATTAGATGACGAAGCGCTCGCCGCAAAGTTGAGGAACGAAGCCGAACAGCTCAAGCAGCATTTTAATGAGGTGTTCTGGGATGAAGAGCTGGGAAGTTATATCCTTGCGCTGGATGGGAAAAAAAATCCATGTCGTATTCTGTCATCTAATGCTGGGCATAGTTTGTTTACGGGTATTGCTACACCAGACAGAGCAATCAAAACGGGGCTCAGGCTGATGAGTGATGAAATGTTTACCGGGTGGGGGATACGGACACTCTCTTACAAAGCGTCTCGTTTTAATCCAATGTCCTACCACAATGGATCAGTATGGCCGCATGACACAGCGCTGATCGCTCATGGGTTTTCACGATATGGGCTTGTTCGTGAAGCGATGCGACTGATGCAGGGATTATTCGATGCTTCACTCTTCATCGAATTGCAACGCTTGCCCGAATTGTTCTGCGGATTTCCTTTTCGCAAAGGAGAGGCGCCAACAGCTTATCCCGTGGCTTGCTCTCCACAAGCATGGTCAGTGGCATCGGTATTTCTGATGCTACAATCCTGTCTACAGATTACCATTGATGGAGATGAAAAAAAATTTATTCTTAACAACCCTGTCCTGCCCGATTATATAAATGAAATCAAAATCTCGCGTTTGAAATTTCAAGGTGAGGAGTTCTTGCTGGATATAGTCAAGTACGATAACGATCTTGGAATTCATCTCACAAAAAAACCCGCGGGCTGGCAATTGGTGACGATAAAGTGACGTGAGGCGTCAGTCGTCAGTCGTGAGACGTGAAACGTCAAACGTGAAAAGTGAAAAGTGAAAATGTGCAAAATTTCATGTTTCACCTTTCACGGCCTCACTGGATGACTACTTTTTGCGTTATAGTTTTGTAATGGTCTCCTAGTTGAACAATATAAACGCCCTTCGCCAAATCGGCTGAGATAGGAACATTGATCCTGCCCATTTTCCCGCTTAGGTTTTCCTTAAGCATCACCGTTCCATTGATATTCACCACCTGGAGCCAATCAAATGGATCACTCAAGAAAATATTCATCACACCGGTTCTGATCACCGACGGATTAACAAAAAATGCAGTGATCTTATTCACGTGATACAGAACCGGTGGTGTGTACAGCCACCTTCCGCGGTTGTCAACGATTTTTAGACGATAGAATGCGCTGTCAGAATAAGAAACAGGATGCTCGAATTCATAGAAATCTCCATTGATGCTGTTCCTTGCAGGAATGAAACCGAGATTTCTGTACAACCTTCCATCACGACTGTACTCAATTTCATATTGCATCAGATTCTCTTCCGACGCGCTCTTCCAGGTCAGTCCCACGTTACCATTCCTTGATTCGGCTGTGAAGCTTGTCAATTGAAGTGTCAATAGTCCCTGGGCGTTGCTCACTAAAGCGACACAAAGGCAAAAGGAGAAGAGGATGGTACGAACATAGATTGTTTTCATGGGCGAGNGATTTTAGGTGAAACAATGCGTTTGTACCAACGAAACACTGGCAAAATCAATGCCTGAAGAAATTTTCCCGATGTTTACATTGGGTCTCCTTTAGGCTGCGCAGAGTTAAACGCAATAATTAATTTATAAGTAAATTGAACGCCAATAACAAAGCCATATGAAAAAATTATCTGCAGCTAAAAGAAAAATTTTTGCGCATTCAATTCTATTGCCCGCCTTGTTTATTACCAGTTTGACGATTAAGGCCAACGATCAATCTGTGAGTTTTGATTCGTCCTCTATCATTGGAAGATGGGACATTACCATTCATATGCCCAACAAAGAGGCTCCTTCATGGCTCGAAGTGCAGCGCTCAGGTCTCCGTACGTTGGTCGGCCACTTCGTCGGAGAGGGCGGAAGTGCAAGGCCTATTTCCAAAGTGAATTTTTCCGAAGGCAAAATCAGCTTTTCAATTCCGCCGCAATGGGAAGTTGGCAATGACCTATCCTTTGAAGCAACGCTACAGGGCGATAGCCTTGCTGGCACTGTTGTGTTTCCAAATGGGAAAAGCTACAACTGTAGTGCCGTTCGCGCTCCGTCGCTTAAGAGAGAAACGCAACCGGCGTGGGGCAAACCGATCCATTTACTTAATGGTAAGGACTTAGCCGGTTGGCATGCTACAGGGGAAAAAAATCAATGGAAAGCAGAAGGAGGAATTTTAAAAAGTGAAAAATCAGGATCAAACATTGTGACAGATGCAACTTTCAATGATTTCAAACTACATATTGAATTTCGATATCCAAAGGGAAGCAACAGCGGCGTTTATCTTCGCGGACGTTACGAAGTTCAGATCGAGGATGACAGCGGATCCGAGCCGTACAGAAATGTGTTCAGTGCGATTTATGGGTTCTTATCTCCCACGGAAGTCACCGCAAAAAAACCCGGTGAATGGAATATGTATGACATCACGCTCGTCGGACGATTGGTGACGGTTGTGTCCAACGGCAAAACGGTTATTTGCAACCAGGAGATTCCTGGCATCACAGGCGGAGCATTAAATAGCAGGGAGGATGAGCCGGGTCCGATTTATTTGCAGGGTGATCATGGGCCAATTGAATATCGAAACATCATGCTTACTCCTGCTAAGTAGTGAGTGAGCCGTGAGTCGTCAGTCGTGAGTCGTGAGCGCTGAGTAGTTAGTGGTGGTGAGGAATGCTGGATGAGTAAAATCATTCTTTCATAATTGAGCCGCTTTGTTCTTCTCGTTCGGCTCTAAGAGGTCCCAAAGATTTCCATAGAGGTCCTCGAAAACTGCGACCGTTCCATACTCTTCCTGCCTGGGTAGTCTGACAAAATGAATTCCTTTGCCCGAGATGTTTTGATAATCTCTCCAAAAATCATCAGTAAAAAGAAAGAGAAACACGCGTCCCCCGGTTTGATTACCGATTGCGACGCGTTGTTTTTCATCTGATGCCTTCGCAAGCAACAGGCAGCATTCGTTTGCTCCCGATGGAGCAACAATTACCCAACGCTTTGTATCAGAAAGCCTGGTGTCTTCAATTAATCTGAAACCGAGTTTTTCTGTATAAAATTCGATCGCTTCGTCATACTCACGTACCACCAATGATATGTGCGCTATTAGTTGCTTCACTTCACCGTCTTATTCTTGGGATACACCCATTCCCACACTTCTCCGTCTTCCGGATCATTCACCACACCAGAAAACACAAAACCATTTTTCTCCAAAATTCTTGTCGAAAAATTTTTTTCAGATAATGTGCGGGCGGTGATCGTAACCTTCGGATCGGTTCTCAAGGCCCGTTCGACAAGAAGTTTACAGATCTCTGTTCCTACTCCTTTTTGCCGATACGGTTCGAATGTACCATACGCAATTTCTATGCTGCCGTTTCGGGGCGCGCCTTTAAATGCTGCGCAGCCCATTAACAAGTCGCCTTGCTGCACATAATAACTAATCCACGGTGGTTCGTATCCAACTCTTTTAAAAAAATCAATGGTCATGTAAATGGTTTCCTGACAAATGGGATTGTTGACAAATTCCTGGTTGTCTTCAAGGCTTTCGTTGATCGGTATAAGTTCCACCTGAAACTATTTTTGATGAATATATGAACAAATTTTTCCTCCGTATCTTCCACCTATGAACAAATTTTTGAGCACGTGTTGTCTTTTGATTGCCGTAAATTTTTTATGTGCACAACAATTTGGTGGCAATCCGCCCTCCATTCACTGGAATCAAATTAACACAGATACTGCGAGAATTATTTTTCCAATAGGCATGGATTCAACGGCGCAACGCGTGTCGAACATTGTTCATTGGCTAGCCAGAAACAACCCTGCCCCGCTGGGACACCAGTTGCGTAAAATAAATATCGTATTGCAAACTCAAACAACCATTGCCAACGGATATGTGTCCCTGGCGCCCTATCGCAGCGAATTTAATTTAACCCCGGAGCTCAATAATTTTGATTTAGGCAGCATCGGTTGGCCAGAAGCATTAGCAGTTCATGAGTTCAGGCATGTTCAGCAATACAATAATTTTCGTGTTGGTATCAGCAAGGCGGCCTATTACCTGTTTGGTGATGAAGGTTTGCTCGTCGCAAATAACGCAGCCGTGCCAGACTGGTTTTTTGAGGGCGATGCCGTATATAATGAAACTATCACCACGAACCAGGGGAGGGGCAGGCTCCCTTTTTTTTTGAATGAATACAAAAGTTTATGGCTCGCTAACAAGAACTACAAGTGGATGAAATTGCGGAATGGTTCCCTGAAGGACTATGTTCCCAATCATTATCCATTGGGTTATTTGATGGTAAATTATGGGCGAGAAAAATATGGATTGGATTTTTGGAGTAAGGTTACGAGGGACGCCGCCGCGTATCGCGGGTTATTCTATCCTTTTCAAGGGGCAGTCAAACGATACTCTGGACTTGACTATAAAACATTTCGTAAGGATGCATTCGACTATTATGAAAAGTTGAGCGGAGTTACAGGTGATAAAGTGATTGCGACGCAACAGGAGATTAATCAGGGAACAGCGGCTGGTATTCGATCAATAACTCCCATCAATACGAAATATGTTACAAATTACTTTTTCCCTTACCAGCTCGGGGGAGATTCGATTTTGTATTTGAAGACCAGTTACCGCACGCGACCTGCATTTTACATAAGGGACGTAGCAGGAGAGCACCGGCTACGCACAAAGGATATTGCGTTGGACGAACAGTTTAGCTACCGCAATGGAAAAATTGTCTTTGCCGCGTTTGAACCTGATGCGAGATGGGCTTGGAAAGATTTTAGTGTGATAAAAATTCTTGACGTCTACAGCCATCAACAACGAACCCTTTCACATCGAACAAAATACTTCACTCCCGATATTTCCCCAGACGGAAATAAGATAGCGGCGGTGGAGGTGCTTCCCGGCGGGAAGAGCCAGCTATTAATCTTAGACGCAAATAGCGGCAAAATTATTCAGCAGTTTCATTCCATCGAGATCAGTTTGTTTACGGATCCTAAGTTTATTGATGATACTTCAGCGGTGACCGCGGTGCGCCTGGCTGATGGAGAAATGGCATTAGCTATTGCTGACATTAATGTGGGAAGCCTGGAAAGACTCACAACTCCATCGTACGGTGTGCTTGGATTTCCAAGCGTAAATAATGGAATGGTTTATTTCACGGCTTCATTTTCCGGGAATGATGAATTGTACGCGCTAAGATTAAATGATAAAAAAGTTTTCAGAATTACACAAACATCATTGGGCAATTATTTTGTAACTGCCTCAGCGCAAAAACTTGTGTGGAGTGGCTTTGCGGCTGAGGGATACCAACTACAAGGAATGAATTCGGATGAGAAGACCTGGACGGAGGTAAGTGAGATGGAAATCACAGCACCGACCAATCCGTTTCCCATCGCTCACTCAGATGAGCTCCATGACATTTTATCGAGCGAGGTGCCGAACAGATCGTTCGATATTTCAAAGTACAAGCAGGGTGGACATCTTTTCCGCTTTCATAGCTGGCGACCGTACTATGCAGATCCTGACTTTACTTATTCGATTTACAGTGACAATATTTTAAATACGATGTCCACTGAATTATTTTATCACTATAACCAGGATGACAAAACCAATGGGGTGGGAGTAAATCTTTTATACGGCGCGTTTTATCCTTACATCAACGGTGGAATGGAATATACTTTTGATCTTCCTGTTGTGATAAATAATAAGGCAGCGTATATAAACAGGCTGGAGACCAAAGTTGGAGTAAGTCTTCCGCTTGACTTTACGCGCGGTCGAACTTTTAAGAACCTGGTTATCGGTACAAACTATGTTTATAACCAGCAAATATTTAAAGGCATCTACAAGGATTCAATCAGCAATCAAAATTTTAGTTACCTGCATCATTATCTTTCGTGGAGCCAGTTTATTCAGCAGTCGACGCAGCACATCTATCCACGGCTGGGATATAGTATTTCACTCAACCATCGTTATGCGATCAGCTTGTATGACAGTTACCAGTTTATCGGCAGCGCTTCTATTTACCTGCCAGGATTTTTTTCAACACATAACATTATCCTCAACGGTTCTTTTCAACAACGTGACACGATAAATATTTTGTTCAGCAACCGCTTTGTAAATGCAAGAGGCTATAATGATTATTACCTGAGTCGTATGTGGAAGCTGGGCGTTAACTATCATTTTCCAATTGTATATCCCGACTGGGGCTTCGCCAATATTCTGTACCTCCAACGAATTCGCGGTAATGCCTTTTATGATTTCGAAAGAGTGTATTCAAAAAACAAATTAGTAACAAGAGATCTGCGGAGCGTTGGTGGCGAACTTTATTTTGACACGAGATGGTGGAACGAATACCCGCTTACGTTTGGTGTTCGTTTCAGTCATTTACTGGATAATGAGTTGGCCGGAGAGACGAAAAGAAATGTATTCGAGATACTGATCCCGATTGTGATACCGCAGTAAAAGCCTCACCTCCAACTCCTCTCCGACGGAGAGGAGGGCCCGACATACAATCTATTTCAACAATTGCAATTAAGCATTTCAACTTCCAATATAACTGAGCTGTTTCCTGTGTAGACGTGGAAGACCCAAAGTTTGGCTTTGCGTATTATACCGCTCCCTGTCCCTAGGAGAGAGATGGAGGGTGAGGTCTTATCTCAAATTCTCGAGGCTCTCTTTGATCGCTTTTATTTTCGCTTCGGCATCGGCCTTTTTTGTTCTCTCTATTTCTACAACCTCTGGCTTGGCATTTTGAATAAAACGTTCATTGCCGAGTTTTTTCTCAACGGAAGAAAGAAACCCCTGGATGTAGTCAAGATCTTTGAGAAGTTGTTGTTTCTGCGCTGAGGTATCCAGTTCCTTTTTTGTTTCAACGAAGAATTTGTCTTTTCCAACTACTGTAGTGATAGTATTATTTACCGGTTCACTCACGAAACTTATCCGCGCGGCCCGGACCTGTTTTGCCAGGATGGATTTGAACGCCTGGTATGTTTGCACTGATTCGCTGTGTACATGCAGTTCTATTTCGTCCCTTGGTTTTAGCCGATTTTTCACCCGAATATCTCTAAGAGCGGTGATTACTTCCTTCAGCAATTGACCTTGTCTTAGAAGTTGCTGATTGGGATTGCCAATGGTTGATTGTTGTTTTACCGTCAGATCATCGCCGTCTTCCCTTTGTTTTAATTGGTGGTAAATTTCCTCAGTGACGAAAGGCATGAAAGGGTGAAGCAATTGCATGAGTTCTTCAAAAAAATCAACCGTCCTGTTGTAAATATTGACGTCGATAGTCTCATCAGACGCGGGCTTGTCCGCCGAAGCTTTAGCGGCGGCGGGCTTTATCCATTCCAAATACCAACTGCAGAAATCATCCCAGATCAGAGAATAAACAGTTTTTAAAATCTCGCTTAATCGAAAGTCTTTGTACAAGCCTTCAATTTCATTTCTCGCCTCCCACAATCTATTTTCAAACCAATTCACCGCAAAATCTGCTGACTGCCTACTTCCATCCGCCGTGCCGATAGCTATCGGGAGATGACTGCCGACTCTCGACTCCCAACTCATGACTAACTTGAGTGCATTCCAAATCTTATTAATAAAAAAGCTTCCCTGCTTCAATGTGCTTTCTTCTTTTACATCGAATAAAAGATCATTGCCTGCAGGCGAAGAGATCATGATTCCAAAGCGAACAGCATCCGCGCCATATTTATCGATGAGCCCGAGAAGATCGGGTGAGTTGCCGAGTTGCTTGCTCATCTTTCTTCCCAACTCATCGCGAACAATGCCTGTGAAATAAACTTCGCTGAATGGTTTCTCATGCGTGTACTCAAACCCGGCCATGATCATACGCGCAACCCAAAAGAAAATGATCTCAGGTGCAGTGACGAGCGTGTTGGTCGGATAGTAGTATTTAACATCCGCATTTCCGGGGCGACTATAGCCGTGAAAAACTTCAAATGGCCAAAGCCAGGAGGAGAACCACGTGTCGAGAACGTCCTCGTCCTGAGTCAGGTGAATGGTGAGTGGTGAATGGTGAGTGGGATTTGCCAATTGCCAATTGGCAATTGCCTGTTGTCTCGCTTCTTCTTCCGTTTTTGCTACGTAAACATTTCCCTGCTCGTCATACCACGCCGGAATCCTGTGTCCCCACCAAAGTTGGCGACTGATGCACCAGTCCCTGATATTCTCCATCCAGTTTCGATAAAGGTTCCTGAACTTGGATGGATAAAATTTTATTTGATCATTTAATACTGCTTCCAAAGCAGGTTTGTAGAGCTTTTTCATATCTATCCACCACTGCAATGAAAGCCGGTCTTCAACAACAACATCCGTTCTCTCACTAAAACCAATTTGATTGGTGTAATCTTCAATTTTTACAAGATGACCTTTTGCTTCCAGTTCCTTTATAATATTTTCCCTGGCTTCAAAACGCTCTTCGCCGACGAATAGCTGAGCGGCGTCGCTCATGGTACCATCGTCGTTCATCACATCGATTATTTCCAACCCATGTTTTTCTCCTATCTGGTAATCGTTCTTATCATGAGCGGGCGTGATCTTTAATGCACCTGTCCCAAAATCTACTTCCACGTAATCATCCGCAATGATTGGAATGCGGCGATTGACAAGCGGAACGAAAGCAAACCTTCCGATAAGATGGATATACCTTTCATCTTTTGGGTTCACAGCAATAGCTGTATCACCCAAAATGGTCTCCGGTCGAACGGTTGCTATTGTGATGTAGTCGTGAGTGGTGAGTGGTGAGTCGTGAGTCGATGCGATTTCACCTTTCACCTTTGACGTTTCACGGTCAATGTAATACCGAACAAAATACAACTTACTCTTCACTTCCCTCCTAATCACCTCTTCGTCGCTCAAAGCAGTTTTTGCTTTGGGGTCCCAGTTGATCATTCTTTTTCCACGGTAAATATATCCCTTGTTGTAGAGGTCAATGAAGACGTTAATTACAGAATCGTAATACTCGGGGTCCATTGTAAAAACTGTTCGATCCCAATCGGCGCTACAACCCAATTTTTTTAGTTGCTGCAAAATGATACCACCGTATTGTTCTTTCCACTGCCACGCGTGTTTTAAAAACTCCTCACGCTCAAGGTTCAATTTGTTGATACCTTTCTCGCGAAGCATTTGAACCACTTTGGCCTCCGTTGCGATCGACGCATGGTCGGTCCCAGGTACCCAGCATGCATTTTTCCCCTGCGCTCTTGCGCGACGTATCAATATATCCTGTATGGTATTATTTAGAGCATGCCCCATGTGCAGTATCCCCGTGACATTCGGCGGAGGCATTACAATAGTGTAAGATTTACGATTATCGGGCTCGCTGCTAAAATATTTTTTTTTCTGCCAGTAATCGTACCATTTATTTTCCGCGGCGCGATGTTCAAAATTTTTTGTGAGTTCCATTTTTCATTCAACGAGCCGCAAATTTAAGAATATAGAACAAGGAACAGCGAATTTTGAATGATGAAGTATGGGCTCACTTCGGGATTCAATCTGCCGAATATCGAACAAGGAACGTCGAATTTTGAATGATGAAGTATGGGCTTACATTGGGGTTCAGCCTTTCGAATATCGAACAAGGAACATCGAATTTTGAATGATGAAGTATGGGCTCACTTCGGGATTCAATCTGCCGAATATCGAACAAGGAACATCGAATTTTGAATGATGAAGTATGGGCTTAATTCGACGTTCGACCTGTCGAATATAGAACAAAGAAGATCGAATGTTGAATAATGAAGCATGGGCTTACTTCGGCGTTCAATGTTCCTTGTTCCCTGTTCGTTATTCATTATTCTTTCGCATCGTCTTTCATTTTATTTTGCACTTCCTCGCAAATGTATCGTCCGCCATTAAAAATCTTTATGATTGCAGTTGTCATTTCCTGCGGGGAGGAATTTTTTGTGACGTATCCTTTCGCTCCAATTTTGAGCATGGTGCGGGCATAAGAAGGCTGATCATCGATCGACACGCCAATTATCTTCATCGATGGATTTTGCCTGAGTATTTTTTTTGTCGCCTCTAAACCATTTACGGGCGACATATCGATCTCCATCAGAATTATATCAGGCACCAGTTCTTTGGCAGCGCCTATGGCCTGCTGGCCACTCGCACATTCGGCGATAACGGCAAAGCGTTTGTCCTGTTCAAGAAGTAACCTCCAGGTTTGGCGGACCTCCGTGTGGTCGTCAACTATGACAATCCGGATCTGCTTCGAACTCATAATCAGAATTGGTTTAGGCTTCGAGCTTCGGGTGTGTAGTCCTTTTCTTGTTCGCAAAGCCACTTGATTTTAATGCTTTTCAAAAAGAACTTTTCCCCGTTTGGGTAAAGATTCAGAGCCCATGACATATCGGCCCCTAAGTGGTTTTTTCATTATTGATCAGGGAAAATAAAGGGATGCTCTTACCAGGATAGTGACTTTAGTAAAAATACTGAAAAGCTAAAGTAATACTACTCGGTCAATTATCCAAGATCAAGCTGGCTGTTATTAATAAAATTTACCAACGCTGCTGAATTCTTCAGGTGTAATTTTTTGAGAATGTTGTAACGATGGACCTCGACGGTTTTAACGGAGATATTTAATGCGTCGGCAATTTCCTTTGAGGAAAACCCTTTTTTTATGAAGGAGATAATTTCAATTTCTCGTTGCGACAAGGCGTTGAGACCGGACTGCTGATCTTGACCTGATATCACCTGTTCGGATAAAATATTTTTTATTTCTTCGCAAACGTATTTTTTGCCGTTGTATACTTCTATGATCGCCCTGAACATCTCTTCCTTTGAGGAATTTTTGGTGACATATCCCATGGCGCCCTTTTGCATCATCTTCCGGGCATAGGTAGGTTGCGTGTGAAGAGACACTCCCAGGATTTTTGATCCCGGAGAAAATTTTCTAATCAGGCTGGTCGCCTCGATACCATTTATACCGGGCAAATTGATATCCATGATCACCATTGCTGGTCGAAGATTTTTTGCGAGCTCGACTGCCTCTTCCCCCGTGCCACATTCCGCGACTACAACGAAACGTGGATCAGAGTTCAGTAGAAAGCTCCAGGTCTCTCTGACCAATGTATGATCATCAGCAATCAGGATGGTGATCTTTTCCATGTGTTCGTTCTTAGAAACAGAAACCGTTACCAGGCGTGGTAACTTACTACTAAAGTGAAGCCCTTTTCGGATTTTCGAGGATGGGACTCTTGCTAAAACAAATATAACGTATTCCACGTACCGAACAATTCTCCTCTGAAAACGATGCCACATTATAAGTATTTCAATATTGGATGTCAACGCTTGTTTTTTATTGCTGTCATTTTTGAAATATCCTTTCTTAATTAGTAATCTTGCAATCTTTCAAACAAGCTGCATGAACAGAGAACTAACGTCGTGGTTTAGTCCGTCGTTGAATAAGGATATGCCCATCGCCGTCTATGGGCATTATGGTTTTGCTTTGTTGCTGGTACCGACAGCGTCTGCTGATTATTTGGAGTATGAGAGGTTTCAATTGATGGATGCGATTCAGCATTACATTGATAGCGGCAAAGTGAAAGTTTTCTCCATCAACAGCATTAATATGGAAAGCTGGCTGAACAATCATATGGACCCCAGGCACAAATCGATTCGCCACCAGCAATTCAATGACTATGTTTTCAATGAAGTGGTTCCTTTTATTCGCAATAATTCAAGTGGGGAAACATCCGTTATCACCTGCGGCGCCTCGTTTGGCGCTTTGCATAGCATGAACTTGTTTCTAAAACGTCCCGACCTTATCAATGGAGTCATCGCAATGAGCGGGGTTTACGATCTGACTGAATACACAAAAGGTTATTTTGATGACGACGTCTATTTCAACAGTCCGATGCATTACATGCCCAACCTG
>VBAU01000282.1:0-6094 GCA_005883855.1 Bacteroidota bacterium | reverse complement strand
GATTTTGTATGACAAAAACATCTGGTATGAGCTGGATAACTGGGGACCGGAATGGCCGCACGACTGGAATACGTGGAAAGCGATGCTGCCGCAATATTTGGCAACGAGGTTTTAGAATTGAACATTGAATAATTCCATCCGTGCCATCAATGAAGTTCATAAACAATTCTCAATGTTCAATTTTCAGTGCTCACAGCTCAACATACGAAGTCCACTTTTTAAGATATTCAAGAAATTGCTGTCTGGGTATCATTCTCGCTCCCAAACTTTCCAAATGCTCTGTGTAGACCTGGCAGTCGATCAGCTCAACACCTTGTTGCTGGAGGTACTCAACAAACTTGATGAATGCATATTTCGATCCGTTGCTGACGTTGCTAAACATGCTTTCTCCAAAAAAGATTTTACCGAGTTTTATGCCGTAAACTCCCCCGACTAATTCTCCATCCTTCCATGCTTCTGCGCTGCATGCATATCCGAGCTCGTGCATGTGGATGTAAGCGGATTCTACTTCGTCAGTGATCCACGTCCCAAGTTGGCCTGCACGCTTTACCTCTTTACAATTGCGAATGACTTCTTTGAAAGACTTGTTCACTGTAAATTCAAAGGCATTCTTGTTCAACAACACTTTCATGCTCTTGCTAACCTTTAGTTCATCGGGAAAAAGAACAAATCGCGGATCAGGACTCCACCATAAAATAAATTGTCCCTCGTACCATGGAAAGATCCCCCGGCGATAAGCGAGCAATAATCTTTCTGGCGAAAGGTCGCCACCGATTGCTAATAACCCATCCGGTTCTGCAACTTCTGCTGGCGGGAAATATAATTCTTTGTCTAATGCAAAAACTGGCAAACGTTGTTTTAATTTCTTCCAAAATTAAAAGAGACTTGTCCTATTTCTTTTCAGGCAACGCAAAAGCAACATAAGAGTCACCGGAATTTGCTCCCAACTTTCCACCGCCGCAAGCAATTACTACAAATTGACGGCCATTGACCTCATAGATCGCGGGCGTAGCGAAACCTGCCGCAGGTAAAGTTGTTTCCCACAAAAGTTTTCCAGTGCTTTTATTGAATGCTCTGAATTTTCTGTCCTTCGTTGCAGCGATAAACAAAAGACCTCCCTTTGTGACAACAGGGCCACCATAATTTTCAGTGCCCGTTTCTTTGGCACCCCTCGCTTTGAATACTGAATCTTCCCCTAAGGTGGTTTTCCAAACATACTCGCCAGTGTTAAGATCAATTGCACTCAATGATCCCCAAGGGGGCGCAAGACCAGGCAAATTTGATTTTGTCAGGAATTTATTATAGCCGGAGATCTGGTACGGAATTCTCCGAAATGAATCGATCGCTGAAAGCGTACCCGTAAATTTCTTTTGTTGTTCTTTTTGCAGGTTCAGAACATACGCAGCGATAGCATCCTTATCTGCCTGGCTCAAGTGACTGAATGCCGGCATCATTCTTCGCCCGGTATTAATGAATTCAACAAAACTACGGGGATCATACCTGCTCTCGATGCCGAGAATGGAAGGATAATTACCACCTCCTTTCCGGTCGGGGCCGTGACAACTCATGCAATTTTCATTATACAGTCTCGATCCGGCCTCCCCAAGGTTTTCGGATGCTTTGGCTGGATCGATATCAAACATTTGTAGTATCCATGCCATTTCATTCGCGTTGACATACAAAATTCCTGTCTCCGGATCAACAGCCGCGCCACCCCATTCCCCGCCGCCATCGAAGCCTGGAAAAATTATTGTTCCTTCCTTTGACTGCGGCATGAACATTTTTCCGCTATGGTAGCCTTGCAACCGTTTCTTTACATCCTCATACTCGTCGGACGAAAGATAGGGATTGAGATCCTTTTCCGTGAGCGACTGTCGAACAAAAGGCGCTGGCTTTTGTGGTATGGGTTGGGTCGGCCAAATTTTTTCATTCACTAATTCGCTGGATGTGTCGACGGGAGTCTCTTCTATCGGGAATAATGATTCACCGGTTTCCCGGTTGAACAAATAAATAAATCCATTCTTGGATATTTGCGCAACCGCATCAATTTTTTTACCATCGTGAGTTACGGTAATTAAAACAGGTGGTGACGAAGGATCTTTATCCCATGTATCGTGATGGATGTATTGAAAATGCCAAAGGTACTTTCCGGTGGCCGCATTAAGCGCGAGCAGGCAATCCGCATATAAATTGGAACCTCGTCTTTTTCCGCCATAAAAATCTGCAGCCGCGGAGCCCAAGGGAATGTAGGCGATGCCACGCTGCTCATCAATGGTCATGCCCATCCAATTATTAGCGCCACCTGTCATCTTCCATGCGTTTGGATCCTCCCAGGTTTCATAGCCAGGCTCCCCGGGGTGAGGAATGGTATGAAATTGCCACGCAATTTTTCCCGTCCTTGCGTCATATGCGCGAATATCGCCAGGGGCAGCATCCATCGCCTCTGAAACCCGTGTGCCGGTGATCACGAGATCTTTGTAAATGGAAGGAGGTGAAGTAGCCGTCACAAATAAACCTTGCACACCCAGCATATCAAGACCCATGTGCAGATCAACTTTGCCCCTGTCTCCGAAACTCGCGATCAGTCTGCCGGTGTTTGCATCTATGGCCTCTAAAAATGCATCGGCCACATAAAATATTCGCTTATCGCTTTTCCCATCTGACCAGTAGGTAACGCCGCGATTGTTATTCAAAATAAAGTGACTCACTTTTTGTCTGCCGGGGATACTATCGAAGGGAGAGAAGACCCACTTTTGTCTCCCGGTAACTGCGTCCAGCGCAAATAGTTTCAATTGTGGCGAAGTGCAGTACAGGACGCCGTTTACAATAATGGGATTGCACTGAATTTGTGAATGTGCCGCTGTATCGGCATCGCCAGTGTGAAACACCCACGCTACCTGCAGCTGCTTTACACTATTGGTATCAATCTCAGAAAGCGATGAATACTTATTCCCATCACCATTGCCATGGGCTTTTTCCCAACCATTGTATTTCGTTACTTGTTTGTTTGTGCAGGAAAATACAAGCACTAAAATTGTGATGACAAAAAAAGGGCGGGCAATTTCTCTCATTCGCTGATGTTTTGTACCAGTGAATATAAAAATTTTGTCCATAAAACCGTCGAGCCTGGCGAATGGACCAGGAAATTGCTAAGGTGCCAGAAAAACAAAATGGGCTGTGAAAAACCAGCCCATTTGAATCACTGGACGATTGTAACGAGACATCTTGAGCAATAAACTATTGAAGAGCAAAACATTTATGAGTTAAGCAGGCATAAGTCATTATATAGTTTAAACGTTCTGAAAAATTCGTTGAATTTTATAATTTTTTAAACTCAACTAGAATGGTTGTCCCTGTGCCCGGCTCGCTATTTACAGAAACCGCGGCATTGTGCCCATCCAGTACCTCTTTTACATGCGCGAGTCCTACGCCTAATCCCTTGGATTTTCCCGAAAAATTTTTTTCGAACATGTGATTCGCAACTTCCGGTTCCATGCCTGCGCCATTGTCTTTGAAAATTACTTTCACCTTGTCCTTTACCTGGTAAGCGGTGATCCAGATCTTTCCTTCACCCTCCTTCACAGCCTCAATGGCGTTAACAATAATGTTTGAGAATGCCAGAGCCAACTTTTCGGGGTTACCCTTTATTAGTAGATCAGGCGTATAGCTTTTATGTATTTCAATTTTTCTCAAAAAAATTCGATCATTTGTTTTGGAAAGGCAATTTTCTATGGCAAAGCAAACATCGACGGGCATCGCTTCCGTTCTTTCGCCACTCCTGGCGGTCAATAGATCCTTAAGCATGTTTTCAATGTTGCTGATGTTCTTGTGAATAATCGCCGTACACTCAAAAATTGAATCAGGCAATTGTTCCATTTGAATTTGCTCCTGTATCGACTGATTAGCCAGGCTGATAGCTGTAAGTGGGTTGCGTATTTCATGAATGGTCATCTCCACCTGTCTGCGCGTCGATGTAACACCTTTGGAGTTTCCGGAGCTGGCAGCGTTCTTTTTTTGCCTAAGCTTGTTGCGCCCCTCGTCCCCAGTCAAAACGCTTCTTCCTTTGGCTGCACCGTTCGCTCTCGTGTCACGACCATTCGGTTCAGAATGGCTTAACTTCTTAATGGATCTCATAAAAAATTTTCGTTTAGTTGGTGAAACAAAAACGATTCTACTTCACAGGGTGAGAGACTAAAGACGTGACCTTCTTCGGGACATATTGAAATCAGCAAAGTAAATTGGGAAAAATGGGAACGTTCCTTATGTAATACGCGGATGGAAGACTACCAAACGGAAAGGCAAGCTAACTGTATTTTCACTGGCAAAAAAGTTTTGCCAAGAAATTTTTTATCAACGAGTCTATATGTGCCTCGCGCATAATGTGACTGGGCAATTGGCTCCAAAACCTATGACGATTGAAAACCTTACCTTTATTACCCCACAGACAGTGGAAAGCTACTACATAAGTCACTTGATCCTAAAACTCTGTGTTTTCTGGAGTTCTTCCTGCAACTTTCATTACAACTAAAAGGGCAAAATTTTAAGCGAACGAGGGGTTTGAGGCCTAAGTGATACAACGGGTTGGTGATTATGAGTAAAAGCAGAAACTTCCATAACAATGAACCGAAAAGAACGGATGCTCACTTAACCGGTGATGAAGAAAAAGCAGGACAACAACTGACCAGCGAATTGCAGGAAACCGACGGATCACTCCAAAACTTTAAACGAATCATCGACTCTACGCATGATTCAGTAATCAGTTTAGACATTGAAGGCCGGGTTACATATTGGAGCCCATCTTCTGAGGCCTTATACGGCTATAAACCTGAGGAAGTAGTCGGCAAACCACTGAAATCTTTCCTGGTTCCTGAGGAAAAACACAAGGAATTCTCGGAGCTCGTTAAAAAAGTCTCGGATCGCGGTGGGAATGTGACTGATCTTCTGACGCGCCGAAAGACAAAGGATGGAAGAACCTTAGATGTGATCCTTAACATTTTTGCGCTGAGAGATGACAGCGGTAAAATTATTGGGATCTGTGGCGTCGCAAAAGATATCACGCAGGAATTAGCTGACGAAGCACAGGTAAAAAAACAGCATAGCATTTTACAACAGGCTGAAGAGCTTGCTAAAATGGGGAGTTGGGAATATAATATTAAAACCAAGGAATTTTTGTGGAGCGATGGTATGTTCAAATTATTTAAAATACCTGAGGGCACAACAGTTCACCCGTCTGTTTATGTTGAGACCGCCATTGATGATGACAGGCACATAGCCATAAAAATTGAACAGTGTATAGAAAGCAAGATTGAACCATTTGAAGAAATAATTCGCATTAAGGGACACAGCACGGTTAAGACCATCAAAATAAAAGCGGTGCCTCTTAAAAATGGAAAAGGCGAGGTGGAGAAAATGCTTGGCGTGGATATGGACATAACGTCGGCACAGCAATCTGAGAAAACTATAACAGGCCTGGACAAAGAACTGAGGCTGGTAAATGCAGAATTAAAAAATTTTACAACAATCGCGGCGAATAATTACAGTGAGACCCTCCGGCATCTGTACATTTTCCTGGAGCTGATTGTAACGAACGAGCCGTGCAAATTTGCGCAGAGCTCAATCTGCTATACAGAAAATGAAGCTGCTGACGGATGATATCAATAGATACTTACAGTTGTACGACATAGGGGTGCATAAAGCATTGATTGATCCAGGTAAAATAATTCAAAGCACCTTGTCCGTCATGAGTAAGAAGATCAATGAAACAAACGCAACAATCGAATTAGGCTCCCTAATTCCACTGCAAGCGGACCCTCTTCTATTCTCAATCCTCATCACCAACCTGGTCGACAATGCCATTAAATTCAGAAAATTGGTTGTGGCTCCCGTTATTAAAATAAGGTCTTCGCATGCTGATGAGATTAATGCTGTGCCTGGTGCCTCAAGGGATACGCCGTACCTGATCATTACGGTGTCAGATAATGGCATAGGGTTCCGGGAAGAGGAAGCGGAAACAATATTTGAACTTTTTTTCCAGCTAAATACAACAGGCACTTATAAAGGTTCTGGTATCGGTCTCGCCATTTGCAAAAAGATC
>VBAU01000453.1 GCA_005883855.1 Bacteroidota bacterium | reverse complement strand
GTTTGCCTGAGCCATCTTCTTGCTCGCCTTTCACCCATCAAAACCGGCGCTCACTCAATCGCGCACGAAATAATCTCAGAGCCGGGTTACTTTTATTGGCTTTTGAAAACGGTTTTGTATCTTATCTCTAATAAGAGCTCCCGAACTTCGACTATGAGAAAATATCTGCTGCTGATATTTCTAGTAACATGTTACCATCCGATATGGTCTCAATGGTTTTTAAATGAGGAGCAAAGGTTAGAGCGAAGAAATGATAGTCTTCGACTTGAGAGAATAAAGAAACAGCTATCGTATTTGCACGGACGTGAGCAAATAGACTCACTGAATCTACTTAGTGAAATGTATGAAGACTTCGCACCAGCGGGCGGATTTGTGTACTCAGCTGATTCGATGTACGCATGTGCGGCAGAAGCAAATCATAAAGCTACGGCGTTGGGGTACGAAGCAGGAATGATTCTTTCTTTAGCGCTTATGGCAAAAGGTGAATTATTGAAGGGCGATGTAAACGCCAGTGAAGCACTAATAAAACGAGCACTTTCATATGGGAATAGTTCTTCGAACTTTACGGCAATTGGCAGGGCGTATTGGGTGTTGAGCGAGGTACGTATAAGGCAGAATGATGACTTCAGAGAGGTGGTTGAATGTCTAAAAAAAGCAATATACTATTATCATTTAGGTGGCGACCTGCCAGCAGAAGCTGAATTATATGAATGGCTTTGCACCGGCTGTACCGACAAGGGGGATTACGAAGATGCTTTTGATTATTGCCAAAAGGGCATGACGCTGGTCAAGACTCCTCCTCATACTCCAAGAAAAGTTAAAGAATTACGTGATCTACTTTATGACATGGGCAGGCTGTATGCACATGCAAAAGATTATGAAACGGCCCTATACTACTGGCGCCAAGTTCATTTAGACGAAAAACTGGGTGTCATTTTTCAGGGAATGGGTCAGCTCGATTCCTCCATATTTTACTTTCAAAAAACAAATTCGTCGGATCCCGTTACAAAAATAGAATCGGCCTACACCTATATTTTAAAAAAGGATTACAAGGTCGCGATGAAGCTTCTCCTGGACGGCTTCAACATGTTAAAGTCGGAGCCCGAATCATTCAGAGCGCCGGCCTTTATTGCATTAGGCGGAGGTTATTTTGAAACAAAGAAATATGATTCGTCTTTAAAATATGCGACCAAAGGAGTCGAGTTGGTAGAAAAATATAATAGCCGCCCGGATATGATGGGAGGTTATGAATTGTTGTCAAAGCTTTATCACCAATTAGGGAATGATAAAAAGGCATACCTATTCCAAAAGAAATACATAGTATTAAAGGACTCGCTCTTAAATCGGCAATTCCTGTGGCGATTATATGCTAACAGGAAAGTTGCCGACGATGAAAAGAGACAAAGCCAGATCGCTTTACTGCAAAGGGATAATAAAATTAAAGCGCAGCAGCTACAACAGGAATCAATCGTAAAAACAGTTCTCGTTGGAGGACTGCTGCTCATTCTAGTCGTTGCTATTTTCATTATCAGGAATCTTAGACTAAAAAGGAAAAATATGGAGCTGCAAAAAGAGAAAACAGAAGATCAATTGCGGGTTCAGCAATTACATAATGAAAAGAGATATGCAGAATTCCAACAGCAGGCAGTTAAACTGGAAATGCAAGCATTGAAAGCCCAAATGAATCCGCACTTTATATTCAATTGCCTGAGTTCTATTAACTGGCTTATCATGGAAAAAAACACGGAAGGGGCATCAGCATACCTCACTAAATTTTCCAAATTGATTCGCATGGTGCTCATAAATTCAGAAAAGCCAGTAGTCCTCTTGGATACAGAATTAGAAATGCTGCGATTGTACCTCGATATGGAAAGCCTTCGCTTTGAGGGCTCTTTTGATTATGAAATCCATTGTGCAAATGATACAGCTTCTTCTGTCTCGCTGCCCCCGTTACTTTTACAACCGTTCTGCGAAAATGCAATCTGGCATGGCCTGTTACATAAAGATGGCAAGGGTAAGCTCACCATTAATATTTCTCAAGAAGACAATATCCTTTGTTGTACCGTTACGGATAATGGAGTAGGACGAAAAGCCGCTGCAGAATTAAACCGGGACAGAGAAAACACACATAAGTCAATGGGATTAAAAATTACTAAGAACCGTCTTGCATTGTTTAATGAAAAGAAACGTGAACAGGGTTTTTTTGAAATGGAGGACCTTGTTGATGAAAATGGCGCACCCGTAGGAACAAAGGCCATCATTAATATAAAATCTCAACTTTTACCCCAAGAATCCTTTGATTAAAAAAGTAGCATGAAAGCCATCATTGTTGAGGATGAAATCAATTGTAGTAAGACCCTATCGGCATTATTACAAAGCAATTTTCCGGAAATTGAAGTTGTAAAAATATGTAGAAATGGCCTGGAGGGGATTGAAGCAATCAACCAATTGTCGCCCGACATTGTATTTCTGGACGTAGAAATGCCAAAGATGAACGGATTTGAAATGCTTGAACAATTGCCTTCAGTTAATTTTCATCTCATTTTCACTACAAGCTATGATCAATATGCTATCAGGGCGTTTCGTTTTAGCGCAATTGATTATTTGCTGAAGCCAATTGACAAAGATGACCTGAAAGCAGCCGTTGAAAAAGCTATCAGGAGAAATCAAAAACCTGTGCGCGGTCAATTGGAATTACTGCTGGAAAAAATAAAATATCCTACACAGCAAATTAAAAGACTGGCTCTTCCAACAATGGAAGGGTTGCAGATGGTGGCGATTGATTCTATTATTTACGCAGAAGCTGATGATAACTATACCATTCTGCATTTCCAAAATCAACAAAAATTGATCGTTTCGCTCACGCTGAAAGAAGTGGAGGAATCGTTGGAAGAATATTCATTTAGCCGGGTTCATAGATGTTATCTCGTGAATCTTAATGAAATTGAAAAATACGTTAAGGGCGAGGGTGGCTACCTCATTATGAGTGATCGCACCGCTATCGATGTA
>VBAU01000452.1 GCA_005883855.1 Bacteroidota bacterium | reverse complement strand
GAACCACCTGACCAATATGCAGATTATCCCGGCAGCGGAAAAAAAAGTGTTTAAGGAGTTCTTAGAGTTCCCTAAGGACCTCTACAAAAACGATCCATACTGGATTCCCTACTCTGCTTTTGACGTTAAGAATTTATTTGATCCGCAAAAGAATCGCTTCTTCAAACACGGTTGCTGCAACAAATGGATGTTGGTGGATGGGTCGGGAAAGGCAATTGGCAGGATCGCTGCCTTCATTAATAGTGAAAAATTAAACGGTGCACATCTCTCTGTTGGCGGGATTGGTTTTTTTGAGTGCATCAATGATAACGATTGTGCTCATCTGTTGTTCAACGTAGCTAAGGAGTGGCTTTGGCAGAACGACATGCAAGCAATGGACGGCCCTATAAACATGGGCGAAAACCTAAACTATTGGGGTCTTCTAGTGGATGGGTTCAAATCGCCAAGCCTGGGGATGAACTACAATTTTCCGTACTATGAAAAATTATTTGATTCGTATGGATTCATAAAGCTGTATGACCAATACACGAACTTGTTGGATGCGACCGTTCCAATGCCAGAACGATTTGCTAAAATCGCGGATCGCGTGATGAGCAACCCAAAATATACATTCACGCATATTGACAAGACACATTTTAACCAGTTTGCGAAAGACTTCCAGGAAATATATAATGATGCCTGGACTGATTTCGAAAATTTTACTCCGATCGAAATGGATACAATTGTAGAAACCTTCAGGCAGATGAAACCAATTCTCGATGAGAAGATTATCTGGTATGCATACTGTAACCAGGAGCCCATTGCTTGTGTCATTTGCTTGCCTGATGTGAACCGGATACTGAGAAGATTAGATAGCCACTTCGATTGGTTCAACAAGATAAAATTTGTGTGGTATAAAAAAACCATAGTTATAGATCGTTTACGCATCATTCTCATGGGTTGCAAAAAGAAATTCCAAAATCATGGGATTGAATCCGCATTGATCAGATGCCTGCAGTGTGAGGTGCTACCGCGGCAAAAGATCAGAGAGGTTGAACTCGCGTGGGTCGGCGACTTTAACAACAAAATGATGGCTATTCATCAGGCGACAGGCGCAAAAAAGGATAAGGTGCACAGAACATACCGTTATTTTTTTGATCGTACTTCGCAATAAAGTTGTTCCTACATTGTCTCTTCAAAAATATTCTCCGGCTGCCGGTTTTCTTTAAGCAATAGATAGTGATTTTTTAGCGAAGTCCAGAGAGAAAATTGCCGGTAAGGAAGATGATGGTTCACCGAGTATTCTTTTACCATTCTTGTTATCCCGGGGTAATATACATGGTTTACATTCGGAAAAAGATGGTGCGCAACGTGGTAATTGAAACAACCCATAAAAAATCTTATGAACCAATTATCATTGGTAATGTCGTTTGTGGTCTTCATCATATGGATCATCCAACTATCCGGTAGCATGTCGTCATTGACAGTTGGAAACTGTGAATGGATATTTGCGTGTGGACTAAGTAAGACCAGTAGTGAAAAGCAACTTGCCGTGAACAGCATAATGACGAACGCAATAATGATAGTGATCCAGGGTATACCCAACACAATTTTCGGGAGCATGATCATCAAGAACAGAAACAAAAATTTAAAGAAAAAAAGTTTCAGGTATTCGATAACGGGAATATTCATCAACTTCCTGGCCGTTCTTTTGTTGTTGAAGAAATCCTTAAAATCCCTTACAAATAACCAATTGACCAAATAGAAGGGGTAAAGAAGCGGCAGGTAAATGTGTTGGAATTTATGAATGGGTAAATAATTTCCGTTGGGGAACACTCTAAAAAGATCGCTTTGCTCTATATCCGTATCCCATCCGTTCACATTTGGATAATTGTGATGAAAGCGCACGTGTCGCAATTTCCAAATGAAACTGTTCGCGCCCATTAGATCGAATAAGTAAATGTAGGCGTCATTTAATCTTCTGCTCTTGAAAATTGTTGAATGCACGGCGTCATGAATCACATTCAGAAAAACAGTTACGAGAATTATTCCCAACATGAAGTAGCAGGTGTACAGTAATACTTCACTATCGCCAAATATCAACGCACAAGTGTAGAAAGAGAGATACAAAAGCGGGAAAAAAATTGCTTTAAACCGGATCATGAAATCGTAGCGAGGCCGGGTTCGTTTGATGTAGTCGTAAACTTCTGTACGCAGATCGTTGAAGATCGATTCACTACCGTCCT
>VBAU01000451.1 GCA_005883855.1 Bacteroidota bacterium | reverse complement strand
TTTTTGTTTCAGCGAGCCATTTGTAAGGCGTAAGCATTAATTTTACCCAACAATATAGTTAGATGAGTCCTATAAGTAAGCCGAATATTGGCATTTCATGTGGGGATCTGAATGGGATTGGAATTGAACTTATCATAAAAGTTTTTTCAGACAATCGCATATTAGATCAATGTACCCCGGTTGTTTTTGCTTCAAACAAGGTTGTGAATTTTTATCGCAAGTCTGTTCCAGAGATTAATTTTAATTATCAAAGCATACGAGAGTTAAATCGTATCAGCAACAAACAGGTAAATGTGCTTAACTGTTGGGAGGAAGAAGTGAGCATTACTCCTGGTCAATTGACGGAAACTGGCGGTGTATACGCAATCAAATCTTTGCGTGCGGCGGTGGAGGCATTAAAACAAAATCATATCCAGGGGTTGATCACGGCTCCCATGCATAAAAAAAATATTCAATCAGATCAATTTAATTTTACCGGTCACACGCCATTTTTAAAAAGTTTTTTCAACGTAAGTGACGTTGTGATGATGCTTTGCTCAGGAAATTTCCGCGTTGGACTTGTTACGGAACACTTACCTATTAAAGAGGTGGCTCAGTATATCACAAGGGAAGCAATTCTTTCTAAACTAAATATTCTTCACCAGTGCCTTATGAAGGACTTTGGCTGTGAGAAACCAAAAATTGCTGTGCTGGGGTTGAATCCGCATGCGGGTGACGAAGGGTTGATCGGCAAAGAGGAAGAAGAAATAATTAAACCCGCAATCAAAGAGGCAAAACACAGCATGATTGTGACCGGGCCATACAGCGCGGACGCCTTTTTTGCAAGACGTTATCATGAACGGTTTGACGCGGTCCTTGCAATGTACCATGACCAGGGTTTGATTCCATTTAAGGCATTAGCCCTTAGTGAAGGTGTGAATTTTACGGCGGGTCTCCCGGCGGTTCGAACCTCCCCGGATCATGGAACTGCATTCGATATCGCCGGAAAGAATAAAGCAGACACCTCATCATTTCTTGCCGCTTTTTTTGAGTGTATTGATATTATCCGTCGTAGAAATGATTATGACGAAAATCGAAAAAACCCATTACGTAAGATGACCTCCGAAGTACTTGCCAATGCGGAGGACGAAAAAATCGAAGAACAATAATTGTGAATGAGCGAATGTTTTTCGATCGTTTGAAAAACATGTTGCGTTGATAAATGTCAAGTCAACGTTTAAGAACTTGATGAACATATTTTTTATGCTTCAGGATTTACTGAAATGGGGCCCGAATAATTCTACATCTATAACCATAATTTACGTCGTAAGTTTCCAGATTGTATTTATCCAGAATTCAATTTTACTCATTTACAATTGATTACCATTCGGCCCGACGTCCTCCAATGAGTATGATTTTGATCGCCTAAAGGCCGGCTTTTAGTAATAAAAGTATCTTATTAATTTTCCGCATAAGATCAACTAGGTTCAATATCCAATTTTCTTATGAAAAACAAGATCACCGTCATCATTGTTTCCTTCATTTCTATTTCTTGCTTTTCTCAGAGCATCACTCCTGCCGTGCTTAATGTTGCTGGCGGCAGCTCACAAAAAGGATACTACCAATTTGAATGGAGCGTTGGAGAAATGTCCCTCATCAACCAAATGGAATCAAGGCCAAACCTTTTTGTCTTGACAAATGGATTTCTTCAGCCGTACATCTTGAATCCCGGAGTGAACAATTCAAACAATCAATTTGGCGCGGATGAAATCAAGGTTTTTCCCACTCCTGCTTCCAGCTATATTGAAATCGATCTTTTCACTCGTCAGCAAGGCCGATTGAAAATAACTCTCTACGACGCGATTGGACAAAGAATGTATTCAACTGAATTGCAGAGTTTCGGTGTAGACCTGATACAAAAAATTCCGGTGAACGGATTTAATACGGGCACCTACCTCCTGCATTTAGAACTTGAAGCGGACCCAAATTTTATTTCAAAAAAAGGCATCTACAAGATCATTAAACTCTGATACCTATTAATGAACCAAATGTAATAGTGATGAAAAAAAATTTACTCTTCTTCCTGATCCTTTGTTCCTCTACTGCTTATGGTCAAGTGCCCAACCAGATCAACTACCAGGGTATAGCACGTAACTCTGTTGGAAATGTTTTGCCCAATAAAAACATTTCTGTGCGCTTGTCAATACATGATGGCAGCAGTGTGGGATCGATAGTTTACAGGGAACTAAGAAATATAAAGACAACCAATTTTGGATTGTTCGGTATTGCTATTGGAAGCCCTGGGGCAGCGAGTGTAACGGGAACTGTCGGTTCAATCAATTGGGGTTCGGGAGCAAAGTTTTTACAAGTTGAAATTGATCCTTCTGGCGGGTCAAATTTCATAGACCTTGGTGCCGCACAATTGCTGTCCGTGCCATACGCACTGTTTTCGGGAAATGCTACAAACGCAACAGGAGTAGCAGGCGGTGATCTCATCGGTAATTATCCCGACCCAAATATTGCAACGGGCGCCGTGACAACAACAAAATTGGCGGATAACTCCGTAACCTCGCAAAAACTTGCATCAGGTGTTATTCCAACATCCTTGCCACCAAACGGGTCCGCAGGTGGTGACTTGTCGGGAACTTATCCGAATCCAGCAGTAAATAAATTATTAGGGGTCGGATTAAAAAACATTGCGCCGGCAACTGGCCAGGTATTAAAATTTAACGGAATCCAGTGGGCGCCTGCAACGGATAGCGTGGGCAGTGGCGGCACAACCTCAGGCCCAGCAGGAGGTGACTTGTCGGGAACATATCCTAACCCGGTAATTTCAAACAATGCGATTACGACAATTAAAATATTAAATGGATCTGTTACCGCAGCGAAACTTGCCGCAGGTGTGATCCCAACTTCATTACCACCAAATGGAGCAGCAGGTGGGGATCTCTCAGGAAGTTACCCAAATCCGTTTATCTCAAACAATGCGATAACTACAATTAAAATCTTAGATGGTTCCGTAACATCGGCAAAACTTGCTGCTGGCGTAATTCCAACGTCGTTGCCGCCAAATGGCGCGGCAGGTGGTGATCTTTCGGGAACTTATCCCAATCCGTCGGTT
>VBAU01000450.1:351-3937 GCA_005883855.1 Bacteroidota bacterium | reverse complement strand
TGGGGCATGTGGTGCCACGGACTCGGGACTCATGTCAAAATAGACTTTCGAAACTTGGGTTTCACAGTTCGATCACAGTTCCATCACAAATGTCACACTAACCGCACAAATCGCCGAGCGCGAAGTGGTCATATGCGACGGCACAGCCACAACGCTGCAATTTTAGCGGGAAACGAAGAGACAAAGCATGCGGGGTACGAAGATGGTAAAAGAGGGGTAACGGGTCATGAGAACGATGCAGATAGCAACAAGGAGGGGGATAAGAACGAGGAACGGGAAAATCGAGAAACACAAGCAACACACACAACTTGAAATTTTGAAATCATTAATCGCGAAGAGTCAGATTGTATCTGAACAGAAAGTAATCGAACAACAAGCATTATCATACTCCCTTTTCATTCAGGTGTTGTGGTATCAAGCATTCATTCAATCGCTTGCTCGAATGTCCACTGCTCCTACTCATTCTTGTTTATTTTGTACTGATTGAATTCGAAATACTACCCCTACCTATATGAACATATCTCATTCTCGTGTAAGCTCAGACAGTGAAAACGGAAGAAAGTCGACGAGCGAAGAACAGTTAGCATTGAGGACACCTTCAACACATTCAAGAACATCATCAGCAGACGTTTCAGTTCAAACAGAATCATCGACAATGGCGGCACAGCAAACTATTCGATATCTTATTCCATTTCCAGCTCCAGGCGTACCGGGTGCACCATATTTCAATGGATCGGACGCGACGAGGTTTTTGGATCGGTTCAAATTATTGGGTGAGAATCATGGAGTGGAGGATGCGGCGCTGGTTAAGAAACTTCCGGAATACTGCGAACCGGGAATTCAGGAAGAAGTCAAGGCGCAAGAGGGTTATATCGCGGCCGATTGGGAACAACTTCGACGGCAATTGCGTAAGCGATACTATCGATATGACACTTATCAGCAAATGTACTCGAAAAGCTTTCTCGAAGCCTACAAAGACCAGGAACGTACTATGGACGACGATATTGAATCCTACTGCTCGACATTCAAATCGATTTCGGCAAATCTCGAGACACAGCAAATGCTTGATAACCATACAAGATGTTGTTGGTTTTTGGCAGGATTACCGAAAAAGATGCGATCCAAGCTTATGGAAAAACATGATGTAGATCCGCAGGACCCAACAACCATGGTTTTCAGCAGACTCTACGAAGACGGATTGAAGAAAGCTCGAAAGATGGAACGAGAACGCGGTCTTGGAAAGAAGATGGGAGAGGATACGCTCAAGGAGTTGAATCGGCAAAAGGAAAAGCCTTTGAAAAACGATCCTATTAACGTAAGAGCGGACGGAACGCTCCCTTCGGTAGTAAAGCAAGTAGTGAAGGAAAAGGACAAAGAAAAGCCGAAGGAAAATGGGAAGGATAAGTCAAATGCGAAGGAAGTCGGACAAAGTCAGATCGACGAACTTACTTCGAAATTCGAATCGTTAGCATTGAATCTGAACGCCTTGTCTGAACAACTCAAGCAGCGAGATCGACCGTGCGAAGTGCCAAGACAGGCGAATGCGGCTGGTCCTGGATATGCTCCAAATCCCAGACCTACATGTTACGGATGCGGTAAAACCGGACATAATATGAGAAATTGTGCTGATATTGACGCGTTAATCAACCAAGGAATCGTTCATCGAGATGACTCTGGTCGCCTTGCATGGGGTAGAGAAGGTACCCATGGCATATCGGTTCGACTTATGCATGGTCTGTTGTGGAAGGATGATATCGTCAAGCAAGCGAAGGATCGAGAGACTATGGCAGCGGCGCGGGCGAATGTTGCATTGGTTCATGCGGCTGATGCTGCAATCGAGGCACGTGAAACTGTCCGTAGTCAAAATATCGAACTCTGTGATGATGATAACGATCCCGATGACACTGACGAGGAATATGTCGATCCCGATTCATGTAACCCGCTTGATGTGCTAGCAGCTCTCATGGAAACGCGAGGTAAACTTCAGTCTAATGCGAAAGACAAGAATAAAAAAGTTACTCAAGGGCGAATTGAAAAGGAAAAACGATATCCTGTGCCTAGGATTCTTCGTCGAGGAGAGTATCTTGACGCACCGCAACAAAAAGGCTCGGCACAACGAGATTCAGCACGCGATCAAACTATCGAGAATTCGCCTACGCCAACCCAAACTGAAGCCGGAGACGATGCGGGACCATCGAATGATATTACGATGACTGATAAACCAGCCAGACGCGCTCCAGTCCCTAGAGGAAAGAAGTTAGCGAAAGAACTTAAGGATCGAGCAAAAGAGTCATCCGAGAAGTTGTTAATGTTGCTTATGGGACAAGAAGTTCGTGGAATTACGGTCCAAGATATCCTGGGATCTTCACTCAGCGTCCACAAGATGATGTTTCAAAACTTACCTCCGGAGCTGCGCGAAAACATTGATGGTGATGAAGTCGTTCAAATTTCATCGACTGCGATTGACAATGGTGAAGAGGGTTCTGGATTAAGTACCTTATGGGCCGTCGGGACCTTGAAGTATCGCGTAAACATTGGTAAAGGAACCGTACAAAGTTTGTTGGATAGCGGCGCTGAAATCAATGTGATGTTATACCACGTTGCATTGAAATTGGGACTCGCGGTTCAATCGAACGTTGCCGTTGCGATGAAAGGTGCCGGGGATTTGAAGTCGCCATTTATCGGATACATCCCTGATGTGACAGTCAGGATAGGAGATGTGGTAGTCAAGCAGCCATTCTTCATTCTTGAAAAAGGCTCGAATGCTTGCATCCTTGGTCGACCCTTCGAGACTATTACGCGTATGGCCAGACAGACATTGAATGACGGATCAGTACGTGTCACCGTTTTCGATCCAGAAAATGATTCGATTCAAGCAACCTTCCAAGCTTATGCTCCGGGTGATGTCGGTGATCGTTATGGGTATCAAGTGGTAGAGGCCAATACTATTCAACCAACCGGAAAACATTTAAACGCGACGCGCGGTACTTAAGCGAGGAAGTAGCCGCCGAGCAAATTGAATTACACTCGCATTCGAATTTGGGATCGTCGCAGAAAAAGGATGATTTCGATTTCAATAATGGCGTTTTTGGCGTTGGTAGCGTTGAAGTATCCGATCCGAATCATCGAACCGAGAGGTCGAGTTCTACTGGACGGGAGTATCAGGAAGCGAAAGGAATTTCACGAATTTCAAAAATTGTTAAGTCAAAAACGGCGTTTATGGGAACATTATTTAAACCAGTTTATTCATCGAAAGGGGATCCGAATGAGGTTCGTTTGTCAAGGAAATTTGGACTGCGAGAAATGTTGTCGAGATCGAAAGAGAAGGATCCTGTCGTACGCGTAAATACAGCATATAAGCGAAAAGCGGATAAGGTTCAACCCGTAAATCTAGGAAAGACGACGGGTGAGACTCCGGGTGGATTAGCTAACTGGCGGGAAGTTTTATGGGCTCGACGAATGGAACATCCGGAATTGATTAAATCGGATCCGCCTCATCGATATGATGCTTACATAACGCCCAGATTTTCGACGCGTCCGCGAGGTTTTCGATTAACTCCAGAGCGAATCGAACAATTGAAGATTA
>VBAU01000450.1:0-342 GCA_005883855.1 Bacteroidota bacterium | reverse complement strand
AACTCCGAACTGACTCCGAACGAACGAGAATTTCTCCTGGAGATACTAATGAGACGAGAAGAGTGTTTGGTGTGGAATATGTCAGAACTCACTCGAATACATCCTGAAGTCGCGCCTCCGCAGAAGATTCGGACGATACCGCATGAAGCTTGGCAGGCTCCTAGTTTTCCTATTCCGAAAGGTCTGTTGGGAACCGTTATCGAGATGTTGCAATCGTATATCGACGCAAATGTGCTAGAATATTGCAATGGTCCGTATCGAAATCCTTGGTTCCTAGTCAAGAAGAAATCTGGGAAGTATCGGATAGTCAATGCTGCCATCAACATGAATTGGTATACTGTT
>VBAU01000449.1:3301-3542 GCA_005883855.1 Bacteroidota bacterium | reverse complement strand
CGTTGGGAAAGGCGCAACGATTATTGCAATGCCTGCCAGAGACGGGATTGCCCATCTATGTACATGGAGCAATCTGGAATGCTCACCAGGTCCTGGTCAATAGCGGCTTTCCGCTGCCTGAAGTGAATCGCATAGCATACGATACGCCTAAGGAATCTTTTCTCGGCAACATTATTATTGCTCCGCCCGGCGCAGAAGGATCGCCGTGGATGAGACGCTTTTATCCTTACGCGGTAGGCAT
>VBAU01000449.1:0-3281 GCA_005883855.1 Bacteroidota bacterium | reverse complement strand
ACGCAGGATTTGCACTTAGCGATCATGCTGATTGGAAAGGGTTGCTGCAAACGGTGAAAGAAACCCGCGCGGAAAAAATTTTTGTAACGCATGGTTTCCAGGCGGTGTTTAGTCGATATTTAAATGAAATAGGGATCGTTGCGGCTGAGGTGAGGACTGAATTTGGAAATGAAGACGAGGAAAATAGTGCGGTCATCGAAGAGGAACAGGGCAGCGGCTGATTATTGAATATTTATTATTAATTGTTAGCTACCGAAATAAATAATCAAGAATCAGGAATTAATAATTAGCGAGAATGCGTCAATTCGCCGAATTGGTATCAACACTGGGCACTTCCACAAAGACGAACGAAAAGCTCGATGCTTTGTCCGAATACTTTGCAACAGCGAATGATAAGGATAAGGTGTGGGTGATCGCAATCTTTAGCGGAAGAAGACCCAAACGTGCTGTGAACTCAACGCAATTGTGGACATGGTGCAATGAGTTGGCTCAATTACCTGGGTGGTTGTTTGAGGAATGTTATCACGCGGTTGGCGATCTTGGAGAAACAATTGCTTTGCTGCTCCCAGAATCAACTACATCCGAAGCATCGTTTCCTTTGCACTATTATTTGGAAACATTGATCAGTATAGAGAAAGAAGATGAGGCAGTGCGAAAGGAATTTATCATACGGTCCTGGCAATCGATGACACAAGTCGAGCGATTTGTGTTCAATAAACTGATCACTGGCAATTTTCGCATCGGCGTTTCTCAAAGTACAATTGTTAATGCCCTTGCAAAAACAGTGAAGTTGGATTCATCTGTGATCGCACATCGGATCAGCGGGAACTGGGATCCGATGACAACCGGCTTTGATGATTTGTTGAGCGAGCACACGGTGACAACAGATTACTCAAAGCCTTATCCATTTTACCTCGCTTATGCAATCGAAGATGAAGTGCACACTCTTGGCAAACCCGACGAATGGCAAGCGGAATGGAAGTGGGATGGTATTCGCGGGCAAATGATCAAACGCAACAGTGACCTGTTTGTGTGGAGCAGGGGGGAAGAGTTGATGACAGAAAAATTTCCTGAATATCACGTGCTAAAAAATCATTTACCTAACGGAGTTGTGCTGGATGGAGAGATCATTCCGAGTGAAAATGGAAAACCGCTTCCGTTTGCGTTATTGCAAACAAGGATTGGAAGAAAGAATGTCACAAAAAAACAACTGATGGAAGCGCCCATCACCTTCTTTGCTTACGATCTTTTGGAATATGAAGGGAACGATATAAGGGAAAGTTTCTTACTGGAAAGAAGGGCATTGTTGGAAAAAATCGTTAAGCAGATCAATCATCCCGCATTGTTGTTGTCGCCGGTGATCTCATTTACTATGTGGGATGAGTTGACAAACCTGCGCATGGAGTCGCGAAACATGGGCAGCGAAGGGATCATGTTGAAAAGAAAGCAATCCATTTACCAGGTAGGAAGAAAGCGTGGCGATTGGTGGAAATGGAAGATCGATCCACTGGTAATTGACGCAGTTATGATCTATGCGCAGAAAGGTCACGGGCGGCGAAGCAGTTTGTACACGGATTATACGTTCGCAGTGAGGGATGGACATAACTTGGTAAGTTTTACAAAAGCCTATTCCGGATTAACGGATAAGGAATTTGCGCAGGTTGATCAATTCGTAAAGAGGAACTCTTTGGAAAAATTCGGGCCCGTGAGGACGGTAAAACCTGAACTCGTTTTTGAAATCGCATTTGAAGGGATCGCTGCTTCTAACCGGCACAAGTCGGGCGTGGCGCTAAGATTCCCCAGGATCAATCGGTGGAGAAAAGATAAAACGGTTAATGAAATCAATACTATCGAAGATCTCAAAAAAATGCTGGAGCTTTACGGAAAATAGGTGAGCGGTCAGTGGTGAATGGTGAATGGTGAATTGTCAATAGCAATAGTGTTTGTTAAATGTCGCCATGCTTCTGGCGTGAGGCCTTCAGTGAGATAAGTCGCATCTATGAAAAAATTCATTGTTTGTGCTGTTGCTGTGATGTCGTGTCTTTCTTTTATTGCTATCACTTCCGAGAGCGATCCGGTAACTATTCCTCCAAGCAAACAGCGTTTTGGCAATGCAGATTCTGGTTACCGGTATATCATCACCGGTGATTATGTTAAGAGCGGCATTCCTCTTGGTATGTACCATTTCGCTTTCAAAAAGGAAAAAAACAATTTGCTGGATCGCCAAGGTGATAATGCGGACGTTCGCTATGATTTCAATGTGGTCAATGCTGAGAATGGAGAGAGTGTTGTCGTACCAAACTGTTTTCAATGCCATGCACAGTTTTTTAATGGGCAATTAATTTTGGGTCTCGGAAATTCTATCGGCGATTTTACAAAGGATCAAAAGTTAAGCGGTTTTCAGAAGATGGCGCTGTCATATCTGAAATTGAAACCCAAGAAATATGAAGCGGCAAAGGATTTTGTAACGGTTGGCCTTGAAATTGGCGATGAACTCTTTACTGATGTTGTCGGCGCAAATCCTGCTGATCGACTCACGGCTCTGCTTGTGACGCATCGCGATCCTGTAACCCTTGCATGGACTGACACGCCGAGTGTTCAACTCCCAAAACAAGTGATCCCATCGGATGTACCGCCATGGTGGCTGCTGAAAAAAAAGAACGCCATGTTTTATAACGGTTTCGGCCGCGGTGACTTTGGAAAATTTTTGATGGGATCAGCTTTGCTAACGACAAAAGATACTGTTCACGCCCGGGAAGTGGACGAACACATGCCTGATGTGCTGTCGTACTTGTATTCAGTTGCGCCACCAAAATATCCGTTGCCGATAAACGATCAACTGGCAAGGCAGGGCAAGATAATCTTTGAAAACACTTGCACCGGTTGCCACGGTACGTATGGGAATGGAGATCAATATCCCAATCTCCTAATCCCTGAATCCATAATTGGCACGGATTCTCTTCTTAATAAAAGTAATTACCAACATTCGGACATGATCGACTGGTATAATAAAAGTTGGTTTAGCAAGGGAGATCATCCCGCACAACTTGCTCCTTTTAATGGATACATCGCCCCACCATTGGATGGAGTGTGGATTACGGCGCCCTATTTTCACAATGGTTCTGTGCCAACGATCGAAGCGGTACTCAATAGTAGGCTTCGACCAAAATATTGGACAAGAGATTTCTTCACTGGCACTTCCCCGGGCGAGAATACAAAATATGATTATGAAAAACTCGGTTGGCAATTTGAAACTCTTTCAGCACCCGGTGACAAATATA
>VBAU01000281.1:18297-21922 GCA_005883855.1 Bacteroidota bacterium | reverse complement strand
CGAAAGGATTGTCGGAAGGTATCCAGGAGCCATTAATTGGTTCCAGGTTGAGTCGCAAGATCTTCCCTTCGTAAACACTAAGGTTCTGCGCATTATTTTGGCGAGCACTATTATCAAATTGCCCCGCTCCCATGTCCCCGATGCTGTAGTACAGTTTACTGTCGGGACCAACCGCGAGTCTGCCGGAATTATGATCATTACTTCCCGGCAGGTTATCAATCACAGTGACCGGGTTAGTTAATGCAGCCTTGCTGTTGCGTTGAACAGTGTAAGTATATCTTTCAATTTTTGTAAGTCGGTGCGTGGCATCAATGGACGCGTAAGTGTAGGCTATAAATACATATGGCTTCGTGGTAAGAAACAACGGGTGCAGGGCTAATCCCAGGAGCCCGTCTTGTCCGGCGGATTGAACCATCTTGCTGCCCAGAGTCAGAATAGTTTTCTTGCTGCCGTTTCCCGGAGTAACCAGGGTGACCTTTCCACTCGTTCGTTCCGTTGTCCAAATGTTGTTGTCAGGGCCATAGACTATTTCCCATGGGAATGAAAAATTGTTGGCTAAAACTCTCATCGTGAACGGCTCGTTCTGACCGAAGAGATGGGATGAGATTAACAATAGGCTCGCGAGAAACGGTTTACCTAGAATTTGGATGGGTGACATTGTAGTTCGTTTTTCGGTGACGGCGCCAAAGGTATATTACCAGTGTAGATAATATATTAATGGTTTTCCACAAAATAGTTTTCATGTTGTTAACTATCGAGAGATATTTGGTTCATCACCTAACTTTGCAGCTATTTTCCACGGAAGTCATGTTCGTCATTGGGAAATCTGTTTATTTTTGGCCGTTTGGCCTGTGGCCTATATGACTAGATTAAATTATTGAAGTACGCATGAATGTATTCGAACAGCAGTCCAATGAATTCGTACCCCGGCACATTGGCTCGATTGGGCAGGAGAAAGCAATGTTAAAGACAATCGGGGTAACCACTCTCGAAGAGCTGATCGAGAAAACGATCCCTTCTTCCATTCGGAGTGATTCAGACTTAGAATTACCGGGAGCGATCAGCGAGGCGGAGTTGCTTTCCGAGCTAAAAGAAGTATCTCTTCGCAACAAGACTTTTCGGACATACATCGGCCAGGGATATTATGATACGATTGTACCATCGGTTATCCTTCGTAATGTTTTTGAAAACCCAGGCTGGTACACTCAATACACTCCCTACCAGGCAGAAATTTCGCAAGGGCGACTTGAAAGCCTGTTGAATTTTCAGACGGTGGTCAGTGACCTCACAGCCTTACCGATCGCAAATGCATCCTTGCTTGATGAAGCCACGGCAGCAGCCGAAGCGATGAGCATGTTGTTCCATCATATGAATAGGGCAGATGAAATCAAAGCGCCAAAGTTTTTTGTGGATGACGAAATGTTTCCGCAAACAAAAGATGTTATCGTCACAAGGGCAATACCATTGGGGATCGAAATTGTTTTTGGGAGTTACAAGACAGTCAGAATGGACAACACGTTCTTCGGCGCCATTGTTCAGTATCCCAACAATGTTGGCGCTATAGAGGATTATCGTGAGTTCATTGAGAACGTTCATAACGCTGGTGGCTATGTGGCGATGGCTACAGATCTCCTTGCGTTAACGTTGCTCACGCCGCCAGGTGAACTGGGCGCTGATGTTGCGGTTGGTTCGGCACAACGTTTTGGCGTGCCGTTAGGATACGGCGGCCCTCATGCCGCGTTTTTCTCTGCGAGGGAAGATTTCAAAAGAGCAATGCCTGGTCGCATTATCGGCGTTAGCCTTGATGCGGAAAACAATCGCGCCCTTCGAATGGCATTGCAAACCAGAGAACAGCACATCAAGAGAGAAAAAGCCACTTCGAATATTTGCACTGCACAGGCGCTTCTCGCTAACATGGCCGCGATGTATGCAGTCTATCACGGACCTGATGGGCTCAAGAATATGGCAAGACGGGTTGCGCTGCTCGCGCAAATCGTGGCGGAGAGCATTGAAGAAAGAGGTTTTGAACTGGCATCCGATAACTTTTTTGACACCATTGTCATCAAGGTAGATGACATTACGCCATTCAAAGAAAAAGCCGAGCGTCAACAGATCAATCTGCGATATTTGGATAACAAGCACATCGGGATTTCACTGGATGAAACCGTTACATTAAATGATCTTTTTGACTTGATCAATTGTTTTGAGAATGATGTTGACCCGGTTGCTTTTTCAGTCAACGAAGACGACGCGCTGGACCACATTCCTGCATTCGCTACGCGGAGTTCTTCTTTTTTAACGCATCCTGTTTTTAATTCTCATCACAGCGAAACGAAAATGATGCGTTACATAAAGCAACTGGAAAACAAAGATCTTGCTCTAAACACATCCATGATCTCACTTGGCAGTTGCACGATGAAACTCAATGCAGCGAGCGAGATAATTCCTCTAAGTTGGACGCACTGGAGCCGCATTCATCCATTTGTACCAGCCGATCAGGCTGAAGGGTACAAACAGATTATAGATGAACTCGTCAATTATTTAAATGCGATCACTGGATTTGATGCGTGCAGTCTGCAACCCAATAGTGGTGCCCAGGGCGAATTTACAGGCTTGCTAACCATACGCAATTATCATTTGGCAAAGGGCGACAAAGACAGGAACATCATTCTTATTCCTGTCTCTGCACACGGAACAAATCCTGCTTCAGCGGTAATGGCGGGAATGAAAGTGGTCGTCGTAAAGGCTTTGGAAAACGGTTACATTGATGTAGCAGACTTTAAAGCAAAGGCTGAGCAGCACAGCAAAAATCTTGCAGGTACGATGATAACTTATCCAAGTACCTACGGAATTTTTGAGGAAGAAATCAAATTGATCTGCGATATTGTTCACCAGCACGGAGGCCAGGTCTATATGGATGGCGCCAATATGAATGCGCAATCGGGACTGACCTCTCCGGCCGCGATTGGCGCTGACGTTTGCCATTTAAATCTTCACAAGACATTTTCGATCCCGCATGGCGGTGGCGGTCCTGGCATGGGGCCGATCTGTGTAAAGAAGCATTTGGCTCAATACTTACCTGGACACTCTCAATTTCCGGTTTCCAGTTTCCAGTTTTCGGAAGCCGGAAACCGGAGGCCGGTAACACATGCCGTGAGCGCTGCGCCATTTGGGAGTGCTTCGATTCTCCTCATTAGCTATGCTTACATAAGAATGTTAGGCGCGGAAGGTGTAAGAAAGGCAACCGAGTACGCCATTTTGAACGCGAATTACATGAAGGCAAAATTGGAAAAGGACTTCGATATTTTGTACACAGGCCACAACGGTACTTGCGCGCATGAATTTATTGTAGACGTTCGACCATTCAAAAATTCGGCAGGCATTGAGGCTGAAGATATCGCCAAGCGTCTGATGGATTATGGGTTTCATGCGCCGACAATGAGCTTTCCGGTACCGGGTACTATCATGATTGAACCCACAGAGAGTGAGGACAAAGCTGAATTGGATCGATTCTGTGATGCGTTACTGAACATTCGCGAAGAAATAAGAGAAGTCGAAGAAGGCAGAGCCGACAAAAAAAATAATGTGTTGAAGAATGCGCCTCACACACAATTTGCAGTCTGTA
>VBAU01000281.1:16132-18257 GCA_005883855.1 Bacteroidota bacterium | reverse complement strand
GAGTATACGAGGCAAAATAAGTTCTGGCCATCAGTAGCCAGAGTCAACAATACGGTTGGCGACAGAAATCTGATCTGCGTTTGCGAGCCGACCCATAGCTATGTTGAGCAGGAGGTCTAAATTGCCCATTTGCGATTTGTTTTAATCAATTTGTTAGAAGACAGGCAGTGCGTCGACGGCGCTCAATGTTGAAAGCTTGCATTGAAAAATAGTTGCACAGTTCTTATTAAAAATATTCATCCTTCACATCCGCCACAACTTTCGAAGAATAAATTACACAGGATCTTACGATTTGTTTACCCAGCCAGAAGCATTAAAGGCATGAGAAAAGTGTAGGCGTTTATAAATGTATCTCTTAAATGAAACAAAAAAATAGAGCCGTGGGCATAGCTCGCTGGCATGTTATTCGAATGCAAATACAGGGTACTTCATTTCAAAATAAAAACGTCTTTTATGAAAAGAATCATCTTAGCTCTAGCTTTACTTTTTGCCCTTGGAAGCAGCACCAGGGTTTTTGCGCAGGCACCACAGGAAACAAGGGTTAGATTCTATTATTATCCTTCATCGAACATTTATTACAATCCTACCAATACAGAATATTGGTATTACGATGATGTAAGCGCTACATGGACCCAGGTAAAAGAACTTCCATCAACGGTTGTAGTTACAAAAAGTCCCCGTTATACAGTTTATTATAACGGTGAGGACGTTTGGAAAGATAATGCGACGCATATGAAGAAATACAAAGGGAAAAAGGATGAAACAAAAGCGAAAAAGAATTAGTAACAGTTGCAGATAAGCAAGACAGGATTTAAATTATGAGGCGGATCTTTCTATGAGGATCCGCCTTATCCATTGCTAAAAATTACAATAGACCTGAAAAAAGAAAGCTCAAAATTTTTCTCGCTGACAAAGATCAGCGCAAATCCGGGTTCGATGCCGGACGTCATTTGGCTTGTGCCAGCCAACTACAGAATTTATTTATTAACCAATAAAAGGAGGTAGCTATGTCATCACTCATAAAAAGAAACAGAAACCTTTTACCATCCTTTAGTCGCGTTTGGGATGACGACGATTTCTTTAGCCGCGGTTTAAATTGGGGCGTCAGCAATTTTTCAGATACAGGCACAACAGTTCCCGCCATAAATATCAGGGAAACAGGCAACAGCTATGAAGTGGAAATGGCCGCTCCAGGTATGAATAAAGAAGATTTCAAAGTGGAACTTGACAATAACATTCTCACCATTTCTTCAGAAAAATCTGATGAACGTGAGGAAGGCGGTGAAAACGAAAAATACAGTCGAAGAGAATTCAGCTATCAATCGTTTCAGCGCAGCTTTAGTTTGCCCAAGGAGGTAGTTGATGAAGATAAAATTCAAGCCCGCTATCGCGATGGTGTGCTGAACCTGACGATTCCAAAGAAGGAGCAGGCAAAACAAAAACCACCCAGAAAGATTCAAATAGCTTAAAGGTTTGGCAATGCAGGCCGGGAGCGAAATAGCTCTCGCCTGCATTTATTTTGCTAACGGTAATGTAAATGAAAAAGTGCTTCCAAGTCCTGGCTCGCTTTCGACAATAAGGCGTCCCTCATTTTTTGCAAGAAACTCTTTACATATCATCAGGCCCAGCCCGGTTCCCGTTTCGTTATTGGTACCGTTTGTCGAATAAAAATTTCCGTTGTTGATCTTCGCCATTTCCTCCCTGCTCATACCTCTGCCATTATCCTGAACATACACCTCTACGCATGCACGCGATTGAGATGCGCCAATAACGATGTGTCCCTTCTCAGGAGTAAACTTAATGGCATTAGACAACAGATTTCGCAATACCAGGTTGGTGATATTTTTGTCGGCCCATGCGTATGCTGGCAATTCCGTTTTCTTTTCTACAGTTATTTTTTTTGCCTGGTATTGTAATTGAAACAGCCTAACCACTTCACTTACCTCCCTGCTCATATCCAGGCTTTGCGGTCGGATAATATCCGATTTCATCTGCGACTTTGCCCATTGCAACAGGTTTTCCATGAGCGATGTGGTATAGTTTAGGTCCTTGACCATTTCAGGCAGCAGTTCCTGCAGTTCACCAAGGGAAAGTTCGGCTTGGGTAGCGCTATTCAACACATTTC
>VBAU01000281.1:14299-16055 GCA_005883855.1 Bacteroidota bacterium | reverse complement strand
CGTTTTTCAAGCAATTCTGCCTTTACTACGATCTCTTTTTTCTGAAATTCTATTTCTAGATTTTTCTTGTGAAGCTCCCTGTTTTTAAATACGATGCCGAATTGATAACCTGTATTCTCCCGCTTTATGAGGTATAAACCATAAAAAATATAGGCGATAGCCAGCAGTTGGTTGATTAAGTAGGCGGCATAATTGTGCACCTCCAGCTGATAGCGATATTGTTTCCACGCAATCGAGAGGATGAAGTAGCTGGTCATCGAAAGACCAATCGCAAAAAGCATGTAGCCGATATCCTGCAAAAAGAAAACGGCAAGAATTCCGTATAAAATAAAAGACAATTCAATTCCCAGGTTGAAACCGTTGATATAGATGATACATGTAAACACGGGATATAGGATGAAATAACAAAGCAGAGCCGCATCGTATTTGTAATTCGCGTTCAACACCAGGACCAGGATACTGATCAGCGCAGGCGACGTAGTTATGTACCATGCATCGGCCGGAAAAAATTTTCCATGACTGCTCAGAATGGCCATTAAAGGGGCAATCACACCTGTGATAAGTTGAAAAAAATTGAGTTGATTAAATATTCTCAGCTTTCTTTTCTCGTAGTCCTCAAGCGAATCGATATATCCAATGGTTCTGACTTGTTCGAGAAATTGAAGAGTTTTTTGTTGGATGGAACGGCCCCTTTCGAGCAGCTCAATTGATCTAAAAGCCTTGTGAAGATGGTGTTGGAGCTGGTTTACAAAGAAATCCATCGTGGGTCGGTTTGTTTTTTAATAGGATGGTTCGAAAAAATACTCATTCTTTTTCACGAAAGCCAATTTTTTCTGAAAAAATTCTAACACCGGTTCCCCCCACTCGGTGGCTTTCCTGAATTACTTTTTCACTACATTTCGATCTTATTCAGCCTTATGCAGTTGATTCTGAACCCGGTCTACATTGCCGCGTCACTATTGCTATTGATGGTAGCGTCGGAATGGCTCGCCCAGAAAAAATTTTTCAGGCACCTGGGATCAGCACTTATCGTCATCATCCTGGCTGCCATTTTTGCCAACGTTCACCTTATCCCTTCGTCGCAAAACGCGCCACCTCTATACGGCCAGATATTTAAGTACGTGGCTCCCCTGGGCATATTTTTTTTGCTGCTGGATATAAAACTCAAAAATCTTCGGTACGCGGGAATTCCGATGTTGGCCACATTCTTATTAGGTTCGATTTGTACAATGGTGGGCGCCGTGGCCAGTTATTACATTATTTCGCCTTCCACACATCATGTGAACTACGCGCCTGCTGTTGCAGGCATGTACACGGGCACTTATATTGGGGGCAGCGCAAATTTAAATGCCATCGCCATTCAATATGGTGTGAACAAGGATGGAAATTTATTTGCTGCCATCAACGCTGTGGACAACATCATTACCACCATTTGGATCATGGCCACGCTGATTCTTCCCTCCATTCTGCAAAAAATATTTCCGCATAAAAAACAAATCCCTCCGCAACAACAAAATGATTCTTCCGATGAATTGATGCAGCAAATACTTTCAAAAAAAGAGGCCGTGGATGTCCAGGGGATTTCCGTTCTGCTTTTTTTGGGACTGGGTTCATTGCTCGTGTCAACAATTATTTCTTTTTACGTTCCCCAGGTCCCTTCAATACTTACGCTAACCACTATTGCTTTGATCCTCGCGCAGGTGCCAGCCGTTCAAAAGGTGAAAGGCGGAAGAGTGATCGGGTATTTTCTAATTCT